>CAYWRB010000347.1:0-3695 GCA_964460025.1 uncultured Hungatella sp. | reverse complement strand
TACCACGACTACGATTCGGCAGTTGGGGGATGAGGAAATGGTGAAGGAATTGGCAAGGCTTTTGGGCGGCGCCAGAATAACGGATGCGGTGCTGGACAATGCCAGGGAGATGAAGGAACTGGCAGAACAGAAAAAAACCGAATCCTGATGGGAAGATCCGGTATTTGCAGCCTAGTACTATCTTGCGGAAATTCTGGTGAATTCAGCACTCGCTATTTCCGCAAGGCAGTACTAGTGGGAACAAACAATTTACAGACAGCGGTAAACAAGAATAGCTATGACCACACCGATGATGCTGGCCATAGTTATTTTTATGGAGAGGCCAAAGGTAATGACCAGAATCCCCAGATTCAGGACAAGAGGGCTATCGAGTCCAAAGGACTGGCCGAAGTTCAGCCAAGACAGCCAGGGAATGCCGGCAGCCATGCTGCCGAAGAAGCCGCCTAAAACAATGCCGGTCAAAAGTAATAACAGCAAAACCCAGAAATTTTTGTTTCTCATAATATGTATTGTCCTTTTCCATGATCTTTTACTCAGCATTACCAGTTTAGCATAACAAGAAAAAGTTAACAACTAAAAAATTACAGAGTGTTTTTGAAAATCATGGCACATACTATAGCTATACAGCATGCTTGAAAGCTCTGGCATCGCATACGGATTTCAGACAGTATGCGGTCCGGCCGGAAAAGCGGGGATATGTCAAAGGAATCAGGAGGTGTGTCATGGTAAAAAAACGCAGATACCGCAGAGGGCTTTTGTGGGTCTTCTGGATAGGTGTTTTGTTCACAATAGGTTTTACTTATTTTTATATGGAGAGAGTGATACCGGACAGGCTGAGCATTGTGCTGGAGCAGGAGGAGACTCTAAACTTCTCCCTTCCTGTCCGCGTCACACTTCAAAGCGATAGCGAGGAAGTGGTTCTGGGCAACGGTTCCGACATTCCGGCGGATCAGATTACCATATCTCAGAATCAGGCATTCAGTCTCTATGGCAAGACACAGGGAAGCTATCAGATCGGACTGGATTTATTTGGAATTTTCCGGTTGAAAGAAATACAGGTGGATGTGGTAGATACCACCTATGCCATTCCCTGCGGAGCACCTGTGGGAATTTACTTAAAATCAGACGGAGTCATGGTAATCGGTACCGGCGAGCTGGTAGGTCAGGATGGGATGCCGGTGGAACCTGCGGCCGGGATCTTAAGGTCCGGAGACTATATTGAGACCATCAACGGCCAGCCTTTGGAGACCAAGGAGGAACTGGCCCAGGCAGTAGGAGCACTGGGAGGTGAGGAAGCTGTTCTCACCATCCGCAGAGGCGACAGCCAGATGGAGGTGGCCATCCAGCCCACAATCACCCAGGACGGGGAAAGCAAGCTGGGAGTCTGGGTCCGCAGTGATACTCAAGGAATCGGGACCATGACATATCTGGATTTAAACGGAAAATTCGGGGCATTGGGCCATGGAATCAGCGACAGCGATACCGGAGAGATTGTGGAGATTTCCGAAGGAAATCTGTACGATACGGATATTGTAGGAATCGAGAGAGGCAGCACCGGCAATCCGGGAGTCATGTCCGGAGTGATCTATTATGGCCCGGGATCTCTGCTGGGAGAGATAAGCACCAACACCGGAGAAGGTATTTTTGGAACAGTAAATGACCGATTC
Source organism: uncultured Hungatella sp. (assembly GCA_964460025.1). Classification (GTDB taxonomy): domain Bacteria; phylum Bacillota; class Clostridia; order Lachnospirales; family Lachnospiraceae; genus UBA3402. Next base: position 2,028 of record CAYWRB010000347.1, on the reverse strand, counting down.
ATGAAAAGCGTAACCGCCGAACCGATCCAGATCGGCTTTCGACAGGAGGTAGAAAAAGGAAAGGCCTATTTGAGAAGCGGAGTGTCAGGAGAAATTAAGGATTATGAGATTGAGATATTGAAAGTTGATTACTCCACCTCCCATACGAATAAGAGCTTGGTAATCCAAGTCACCGACCCGGAACTGTTAAACCTGACCGGAGGAATCGTACAAGGAATGAGCGGAAGCCCGATTATACAGAACGGAAAATTAGTCGGAGCCGTGACTCATGTATTTGTTCAGGACAGTACAAGAGGATATGGGATATTTATTGAAAACATGCTCCAGCATTGAGCCGGGCAGCAGATGAAGAGTAAGAGCGCAAGTGGGAGCTTGCTCACAGTTGCGCTCTTACTCTTCGTCTGATATGGGGCGAAAGCCCCACAACCGATGGTGCCCGCAGGGTGCCAGCGGTTGCCCCCCGGCGGGGTTATCCTCTCTATTCCAAGTTTTTCTCCCCAGTCCGCCGACACGTCTACATTTCGCGCTTTATTTGAGCTAAATTCAGTCAACATTCTTATGAATAAACGCCGAAGGCGTCATCCCCGTAACCTTCTTAAATATTTTCGTAAAATAATAAGGATTATTCCCGCACCCCACCATTTGGGCCACATCCTGAATCTTTATATCCTTCCTCGTCAGAAATAATTCTTTCGCCCTCTGAACCCGCATTTCTACCAAATAATTAGAAAATTTCTGCCCGGTTTCCTTCTGAAACCGTTTCCCCACATAGTTAACATTCATATAAAGGTAATTATCAGCGATCCATTTCAAAGTCAAATTCTGATCATCCAGATGCTTATAAAGGTAATCCATCAAATCTTTAATAAAAGGACTATACTGGCTGACCGAAGGATTATAAGAAGACAACAGATACTTCGTCTTCTCCAAAACAGCCTCCCTCATTTCTTTTAATGTCTCCTTCTTAGGAAGATCATACAAAAAGTACGAGATATCCCACATCGTTCCAATAGATTTCTGAGTAACCAGTGTGATCAGCAGATTATTGGACAACTGCAGCAAAAAATCTCTTTTGTCAGGCAATGCCAGTACTGCCTCCAGCTGTACATAAGCCTTATCCCGTTCATCGGCACATACGCTAAGAAGTCCGGGAATCAGCTTATTTATCTGTGAAAATATATTTTCATGATTATAATTGGGAATCAGTGCACCTGACTTACTGACAAAATAAAGAGTATCAAAGCGCCGCAGCCTTGGAATCAATTCATTAAGCAGATGATACAAATCAGGATACCCTGTCCGTGTATATTCGATGGAAGCAGTCTGCACAGGAAAAGAAAGGTTTCCTAAAAAATGGTCCAGCTGGTGGAGCCCTGACCGAATACCCGGGAAAAACAAAAGAAGTACATTATTTACATAAATCTGGTAAAGAATCATATTCGGATACATCCGAGAAAAATACTGTTCAATCTGCCAAATCCCATCCTGCAGATTTTTCTGTTCCAGAAAATAGAGAGTACACAGTTGATACGAGGTCTGGGACAAGGCAGTATAATGGTTGTAGGATTCGAAAAAATCAGGATGAAGCTCCGGAAGATAGATTCCTTCCCGGATTACGTTATAAATCAGCTGCTGCTGCATTTCCGCCAGCTCTCCACGATCAAAAATTCCCATGGTACCGCCGGCCTCTTTTTTCTGCAATTCCACAATCACCTGGGCCATGCAGTCCAGAATCTGTTCTTCATCGCAGGGCTTTAACAGATAGTGGCGGACTCCGCATTTCATGGCCCGTTTGGCATATTCAAACTGGTCATAACCAGAGAGAATGACAAATTCTGTCTGCAGATTGGTGGCAGAGATCCGCTCAATCAGATCAAGGCCGGATATGCCAGGCATCTCGATATCGGTCAGAACAATGTCTGGGGCTTCGTCCAGAATCATGTGATATCCTTCCACGCCATCCAGGCAGATCCCTATAAGACAGATTCCCAGCTTATTCCAGTCAACCAGCGCTGCAATTGCGCGGCA
>CAYWRB010000346.1:0-3698 GCA_964460025.1 uncultured Hungatella sp. | reverse complement strand
CAGAAGCATGGGAGAGGAGCAAAGTTTCCCACATCATTTCTACGAGAAAAGCATATGCGCCAATTAAGCATGACAAACGATATGCGCGGGAGATGAAAGAGGAAGCTGACAAAGAAGAGTTCCTGCAGATGCGGCAGCTTGGCATGAGTAATAACCAGATTGCCAAAAAGAAACATGTTGATACAAGAAAAGTGGACAGGCTGATAGGCAAGAATACAGAAAAAGAAGCGGAAAGAGTGCTGTTAAAGCAGAGAGTAGTAGAAATGACAAAAAATGGTGAATTTGCTTCTAAGATCAGCAAAGAATTAGGTGTTTCAGTAAGTACAGTGCGGAGAATTAGGGCAAAAGCACAGGAATAGGGAGCAGGTTCTCCCTATTTTTTATTCTCCAGATTTGCATGGGCCAATTAAGATAAGAAGGTTCATGCAGAATGAGTTACCTACTGATCAGAAAACAATCTGTTCGTCAAAAAAGTGCATCCCTTCTAACATGGAACACAGCTTCTATTTCTTTTCTTTCAGGGTTTACTACAGAATATATAGTATTCTTATCTAAATACACAGTAAATACTTTGGTGAGGAGAAAAAGTGACGATCTGTGACACCCCTTATTATAAAAAGTATAACAAGTACCTATGATCAGGTGAAAACCGTCTGATTATACACAGCGTTGACTGCTATCCGCATATACGCTATAATTTACTAAGGGCAAAATATTACATACATAATAAATTACATATATTGAAGACTCTAATTATGTTTTTTAGACCACTGTATATAATAAAACGACTTGCCTATAAAAAGGGTAGAAAAATTTAAATTTGGAAGGAGAAATGTATTATGAGAAAGAAAATTTTAGGTATTATTGCAGTAACATTGACAGCCTCTGTGCTGGCTGCAACCTTAACAGGTTGCGGCACTAGGGCAAAGGCAACAGATCAGGAAGTGGTTATGGAGGAAGAGCCTATTATCGTTACAGATGAAGAGGATTCAGAGGAAGTAACCATCGAGACAGAAGATGAGATCACAGAGACAGAGGAAGTGCTCGCTGATGATGTGGAAGCTGATACAGAAGCATCCTATACGGAGCATGAATACTTCTTCGCACTGGATAAACAGGACGATAGTACGGCGGAAGACATTGATTGGGATGCAATGAAACCAGACGGAAATGATTATTTGCTGAAAGATTCCGTAAATATCTATGGTTCTGGAATGGGAAGAATTGCAGGCTATACAAAGCCTGATATCAATGTCTATGTTGTTACATCCAGTGACGATTGGTATTGTATTGAGTTTGCTGGCGAAGATCCCGCATATCAGCTTCTTCTTGTAAAAGCAGAAGATTTCATTGAGGCATCTGGAATGTATGAGGATATGCCTGCGATTACGGTGGATGATATCAAATTCGCGCTTATTCCGCAGCTTGGCGAAATGGCTCCTGATGTTGACGATGAAGTTTATTATATACCATTAGATGAGCCAACGGAAGAGATGACTTCTGTTTCTGAGTTTACGATTCCGACATACTGTAAAGACGTAGATGGGTGGATGGCACAGGTAATAGCAGATAATGACTTTGAAAACTATCAGTTCTTCTACATTGAGAAGGTAGAGGATAAGTCTGATGAGGAGAATTCCTGCTTTAGAGTTACTTATGGCCGTTTGCAGAAGTTTGCACAGTAAACTGAATATAAAAGCAGTCTGAGAAATCAGATTGCTTTTATACTCCTATGGAATGTATTTTGAAATTTTATTTATAATAGAAAGACTGAATTTATCTAGGCGATAGTCAATATCTTAGATTTTTTGGAAAGGAGATTATTCATATGAGAAAGAAAATTTTATCAGTAATTTTAATAATTGGAATCACGGCTTCTTTAGCGGCTTGTGGAAGTGGTGGAACGGAAAAGAAAAAAGAGAAATCTGAAATGGAGACTGTTTCTGTAGAACCAACGGTCAATGATATTAAAAAGACCAAGGAAACAGAAGAAGTTTCAGAGCCAGCATTGGCGAATAATGGAAAAACAGAAACATCACATAATGCAGATGATTTTGAGGAACAGAAGGATATCTTCATTGTCAAGCACATTGACACTGGAGATGGGACTGAAATTGATTTTACAAATCAGGAGATCATTAATGGTCCGTTTACATTGGGCGAGAGTGTTGATATTTATTCGTTTTACTTTACTTATGCAGGTTATACAAAGCCCAACATCAAAATAGATGATGTATGGAAAGTTGATGAATGGATAGTTGTACCGTTTGCTCAATCAAGTTTTCTGGTGAAGGAAGAAGATTTTAACAGGGTGGCAACTTTAAAAGACAAAACAACTTCCGCAATGGAGGAGGCTGTAAATGCAGAAAGTGAGTCTGCTACAACGAAACAGAATACAACATCTCAAGAAAAGGAGACGGACAGCGAGATGGCTTCTGTACCTGAGCCAGTGCCACAAGAGGAAACTCCTGCACCTGCGCCTGTTACTACTTATTCTGAAGCGGAAGTGATTAGTATCTTTAGGAGTACTTTGGAGAGCAATGGTATTCAGTGGTATCCTGATAGTGCGGAATATGCACAGTGGCCAGAGGCAGGACCATCTGGCGGTATGGGATGGGGTATTGAAGATATTTCGATGACAGATCCATATGGTGATGCAGCAGGAACTGTGGAAGGATTTAAGTTTGGAGGTTGGGAATATTATTACCTTGAAAGTCAAGGCTCTTCAAATGGATATGTTCATTTGAAATTATATAGTGGCTGATAAGTTGCTTATCTGGCAGATAAATGAAAAGATCTTGGAGAAATCTGAGGTCTTTTTATTTTGCTTTTTAATCCCCAAATTCATAATAACAAACACTCCAATTATCTATAATAAAAAAGAAAACTTCAAAAAGGCTGAAAGGAGGAGACGAAAAAGAAAACTATATACGACATAGTTTTTTGAAAATTATGAAAGAAGAAATGAGTAAAAGAAAATTTATATACATAAAAATAATGATGCTTGTATTGGCGGGATTATGTTTTGTAAACAGGCCAATGACAGTAAAAGCAGATGGTATACCTGTATCGTTGGGATATGTTCCCTTCGATGAACACAGAGGTATGTCTATGCTAATTGATGGAGAAGTTGGTTTTTGTATTCAAAGAGGTTATCCATTTAGAAGCACTGTGTCTGATATTCAGATGACAAGAACCGTTGCAGATAACATTACGATGGCAGAATGGATAAGACTGAATTTAACAAATTTTACCGAAGGTGTAGGCATGGAATATTTTCGCGGCTGGGGGTCGTGGACACTGAATGGAGACCATACAAATGCTTCACAGGTTTCTAAAACGGGTGCCCCATCTTCGGATGTGATTCCTGAGGTATTTGATAAAGAAACGGAAGACTTTGAAGACGGATATGTTCCAGGTAAATACAATACATCTGGTTCAGCGGCATTTGATCCACTTAGCATTACAGGGCACGAAGGGGCAAAAGATAAATATGCTACTACATTAAAAACAATCAGTGAAGGTGAAGCAGGTTTTAGCAGATCACAATCAAATGCGCTTGCTATGCTTAATTATTATATATTTAAAGATTCTGATGCAAGTGGCTACAGTCAACAGGCTAAAATACAAGCAGGTCAGGCACTGGCATGGGCGGTAGAATTTAATTTTGTTGGCACAGTGGGAGCAAGTGGCAGATC
>CAYWRB010000345.1:0-3715 GCA_964460025.1 uncultured Hungatella sp. | reverse complement strand
CTTTTACATGCCTAGGTACGCAAAGGTGATACTTGAGGGGAAAGAACAATACGAATTCCGAAAAAGCAGGCCGAAAGATGGTGTAGAACGAATTATTTTTTACGCTTCGTCACCACAAAGAAGTATTTACTGTGTTACGAAACTAGACGTGTTAACTTTTAATGAAGCAGTATATTTTAATACCCTTGTACTTCTGTGCCAAAAGTGAATCAAAAGTATGAGGGCATTAATTTTTCGGTTTTTGTATTTTAGGGGAGAAAATATCCTTGACAAATGGTGTCTTGCTGATGAATAGAAGGATTAACTGAAACCGGTATTCCGCCGATATATAAATAATAGATATTTGATGGGAAACGTAAGGTTTTTGCAGGCCGGGAACCAAAAGGAAGGGGGATTTTTTGTGGGCATCATGATGGTTACATCACTAAGTTCTTATGTGAAAAATATGGAGATGACCGTGAAATGGAAGGAAAGGCAGGAGAAACAGAACGATACGGCGGACAGTGTGAGCAGTGCGGGCAGTACCGGCAGTACGGACAGCAGTAAGGATTCCGCTTCTAAAACTTTTCGGAAAAAGCTGGATGAAATTCGCTATCCCCAGTATGACCGTTCCAGCCAGATGGAGGCTGATATTGAGATAAAGCTGACTGCCGGAAAAAAGCTTAGCGGCGAGGAGATGCTGTATTTGAAAAACCATGACAAGGCCATGTATCAGAAGGCGAAAATCATCAAGAGGGAGCGGGACGTCTATGAGAAAGCTCTGGAATCCTGCAAAACCAAGGATGAGGTGGAGCAGCTGAAAGCAGATTATGCATCGGCGGCAGTCAGGCGTATCAATGCCATCCGAAAGGATTCCGGCCTTTCCGGGGAGAAAAAGAGGGAACTATTTCAAATGGAGCACTTTAAGGCGGCAGCCCTGGATGATGCCATGCATGAGTTTGAGAAAAGCAGGGACTACAAGCAGCTTCCGGAGGGAACAGAAAAACCAAAGCCACAGGCTGAGGAGAATTTCCAAACCGTTGAACGAAAGAAGCAGGAAGAAGAAACCGTGTTAGAAAAGGCAGCAGAAGCCGCAGAATATGAAGTGCCGAAAGCGGAAACCGGTGATGAGAAAGAAAAAGAGGAAGAGGAGGAATCCACGGATGATGCCTGTGAAGAGGGAACCATCATGAGGGCGATTTTAGATGAAGAAGCCAGGTGGGCCAGGGAAGAAGAGGAAAATGATTCCGCTTCTCAGGACATGAACCAGATTCAGAATGAAGAATCGCCGGAGGGAGCCTTCATAAGACGGGCCAGGACAGCCTATCTTTCCGCGCAGGCGTTTCTGACTCACGAAGAAACAGCTAATATTGATTTGCGGAGATAACGTAGACAGTGATTGGCTTGGCGTGCCAGTGCGGGATATTAATGTTAAGGCAGATTCCATTTAGAGAGGAAAGCGATGGAGAACAGTAAAGTATTTGCCATGAAATTTTCAAAGGTCTATCCGCTGCTTGTCCAAAAGGCAGAGAGAAAAAACAGGACGAAGGAAGAGGTGGACAGGATTATTTTCTGGCTTACGGGCTATGATGAAGAGGGGCTTAAAGAACAGCTGGAAAAGGATGTGGACTACGAAACATTTTTTACCCAGGCGCCTTCCATGAATCCCAATTGCTCCATGATTAAGGGGAAGGTGTGCAGCGTCAGAGTGGAGGAGATTGAAGACCCCTTGATGCAGAAAATCAGGTATCTGGACAAGCTGGTAGATGAGCTGGCTAAGGGAAAGCCTATGGAGAAAATTCTGAGACAATGATAGAATATAGTGTTCAGAGAAAAACATATCAGAGAAAAATATATCTGAGAGAGGATTGGAACCGATAACGTGGAGATAGAGAAGCTGGAATTTGATTTTACGGTGTGCAAGGTCAGGGATTATAAAAAAGTGAACCTGGAAGAGGAGTTTTGTTTTATCGGTAAGACAGACAGGGAGAAATCACTGGTGTGCCGGACAGAGAGCGTGCCTGACAATGTTCTGGAGAGGGAGGACGGATGGAGAGCATTTCGGATTCAAGGGGTTCTGGATTTTTCTCTGGTGGGGATTTTGTCGAAGATTGCCGGACTTCTTGCGGAGGATGGAATCAGTATTTTTGCCGTATCTACATACGATACGGATTATGTTCTTGTAAAGAAAGAAAAATTTTTGAAAGCCATGGAGGTGCTTTCCCAGGCGGGATACCAAATTTATTAGATTTTTGCCGATTTGGCAGATGGCACAATGGAAGAACCATGTGCCACCGCCTTGGTATAAACATAATGGAAAGAAGGCCGAAACTTTAGAGGATGTATTTCCTGGCATCCATATCGTACCGGGCGATTTTCAGCTGGCCCTGGTCATCGGTTACCATGCACTGGCCCTCAGAGATTCCGGGAGTCGGACAGAGGAAGAAATTCCGGCCGTCCGGCGCGGTCTGATATCCGGTCAGCATGATTCCATCTTTGTCAAACAGATACCATCCGGAGGTACCTCCTGTTTTTTCTGTCAGCCAGTACCAACCGTCAAGGGCATGAGAGCCGTCTTTGAATTGATATTGCCACCGTGCCTTATCAGCAGACAGGATGAAGCCTTCTTCCGGGGAGGGATTGTCCGGGCGTGCGATGCCGTAGAAGCCTGCGATTTCATGGGCTTCGGCTTTTGCCAGTTTGTCCAGGTTGGCCTCTGATAAAAGCCACTCTGTGGCAGCCGGATTCGTGTGGAAGGAATGTTCCAGAATCAGTCCGGGAACGCCTGCGGCCGTGGCGCCTCTGATAACGCCGTAGTAATCTCCGTGCTTGCCGGTTCGGTGTTCGATTCGGGCCTTTTGGGCGGTATTCATGACTCGTTCCACACATTTTGCCAGAACCATTCCGATGTTGTCCGCGCTGCCGTCAATGGCACAATAGGAGGCGGGGTAATCTACGGATTCTTTCTGGGCTGCATTGGAATGGAGAGAGATAAACAATTCACATCCTTTGGAGGCAGTGCCTCTGTCATATAATTTCCGGTCTGTCTCCTGATTGCTGCGGGTTGTCACCACTTGAATTCCATAGGTTTCCAGATGGCGTTTTAACAGAAGATGCAGTTTCCATGTCATGTCGGATTCATAGTAGGCCCTGTTGCAGGGGCTTTGGTTGTATTTGCCGTAATGACCGGCATCCAGGCAGATTTTCATAGTGATACACATCCTTTACAATTTTGATATACTATATGTCCTAAAAGGAAAATCGGTGCCATAGTAGCTTTTGGGGACAGCAATGAGGCAAAAAAGCCGGAAGGGAGACAGGGGCGGAACATGCGCAGAGTGCCGGAACGGTTTCATCATTTCTTTCCGCTCTACAACCCCCTCTGGCAGAACCTTGGAAAGGAAGAAATTCTCTGCCGGATCACCGAAGTTTACAATCTCGTTGCTTAAGAACCAGTCCCTCACCTTTTTCAGCTTCGCTATCCGCAGCTTCGACCCCAGAGATACAATAAGGGACTCCTTGTTTAGAGATGCTTTGATATTCTCCACATGATTTTTGGAAAAAACGTTCATCTCCAGTTCTTCGCCTTTTTTACGGTAGAAGATTGTCCGGTACTTATTTCTTGCTGTCTTTGCCTTGGAATAGAGCCATTCCTCCACTACTTCATCCTTTTTCAACGAAAATCCGTACTGGTATGTCTTTCCTGTATCCTCTGAATTATCAACATAAAATACCT
>CAYWRB010000344.1:0-3749 GCA_964460025.1 uncultured Hungatella sp. | reverse complement strand
ACAAGGTGATTCTGGAAACCGACGGGAAGCTGATGACCGGCCGGGACGTGGCTATCGCCTGTATGCTGGGGGCAGAGGAGTTCGGGTTTGCCACGGCGCCGCTTGTTACCATGGGATGCGTCATGATGCGGGTCTGCAACCTGGACACCTGCCCGGTGGGAATCGCCACCCAGAATCCGGAGCTGAGAAAACGGTTTAAAGGAAAGCCGGAGTATGTGGTGAATTTCATGTATTTTGTGGCACAGGAACTGAGAGAGTACATGGCAAAGCTGGGAATCCGCACGGTGGATCAGCTGGTAGGGCGGACGGATTTGCTGAAGAAGAAGGAGAATCTCTCTTCCCCAAGGGCAGCCAAAGTGGATCTGACCAATATTTTAGGCAATCCCTATGCGGGAATGAAGCTGGCCGGATACAATCAGAAGCAGATTTTTGATTTCAAGCTGGAAGAGACCATGGATGAGAGCGTGCTTTTAAAACGGCTGAAGGCGGCTCTGGCAAACGGACAGAAGAAGAGCATTCAGGTGGATGTATCCAACGTAAACAGGACGTTTGGAACCATCTTTGGCTCGGAGATTACCAGGCATTATCCGGAGGGTTTGCCGGAGGATACGTTTACAGTCAGCTGCAGCGGAAGCGGCGGCCAAAGCTTCGGCGCCTTTATTCCAAGGGGCCTTACGCTGGAACTGGTGGGAGACAGCAATGACTACTTCGGAAAAGGGTTATCCGGCGGGAAGCTGGTGGTATATCCGCCTGCCGGAGTGAAATTTAAGGCGGAGGACAATATCATCATCGGGAATGTGGCTTTGTACGGAGCCACCGGCGGCAAGGCTTTCATAAGCGGAGTGGCAGGAGAGCGGTTCTGTGTCCGCAATTCCGGAGCCACGGCGGTAGTGGAAGGCGTGGGAGACCATGGATGCGAGTATATGACCGGAGGCCGTGTGGTGATTTTAGGGCCTACGGGAAAAAATTTCGCGGCAGGCATGAGCGGCGGAATCGCCTATGTGCTGGATGAGAAGAATGACTTGTATAAACGGTTAAATAAGGAAATGGTGTCCTCCCAGGAAGTGACCAACAAGTATGATGTGTTGGAATTAAAGGAAATGATACGAGAGCATGTGGCCAGCACAGGTTCTGCCAGAGGAAAGGAAATCCTGGAGAATTTCGGAGCTTATCTGCCCAAATTCAAGAAGATTCTTCCCCATGATTACCGGCGGATGATGAATACCATCGTGCAGATGGAGGAAAAAGGCTTAAGCAGCGAGCAGGCACAGATAGAGGCATTTTATGCCAACACACGGCAGTAGGGAGGACAGTGGATATGGGTAAACCAACAGGATTTTTAGAATATGAGAGAGTCACCGGCAGGGCGGAAAGCCCAAAGGACAGAATCAGGAATTTCTGTGAGTTCCATGTTCCCTTGAGTGAGGAAGAGCAGAAGAAACAGGGAGCACGGTGTATGGAGTGCGGCGTCCCTTTCTGCCAGTCCGGCATGATGATAAAGGGGATGGTGTCCGGCTGTCCGCTGAACAACCTGATTCCGGAGTGGAATGATCTGGTATATAACGGAAACTGGAAACAGGCTTACAACCGGTTAAAAAGGACCAACAGTTTCCCGGAATTTACCTCCAGGGTCTGTCCCGCTCCCTGCGAGGCCGCCTGTACCTGCGGATTAAACGGGGATCCGGTAAGCATCAAAGAAAATGAACGGGCGGTTATTGAACATGCCTATGACTGCGGCCAGGCTCAGGCCAGGCCGCCTAAAATCCGTACAGGAAAAAAGGTGGCGGTCATCGGTTCCGGCCCTGCCGGCCTGGCGGCTGCCGACCAGCTGAACAAGAGAGGCCACAGTGTCACGGTGTTTGAGCGGGAGGACCGAATCGGCGGACTTTTGATGTACGGGATTCCCAATATGAAGCTGGAGAAATGGGTTATTGACAGGAAAGTAAAGGTGATGGAGGAGGAAGGCATCTCTTTTGTCACCGGAGCCGATGTGGGGAAAACTTACAAGGCAGCCAAAATCTTAAAGGAATTTGACAGCGTCATACTGGCCTGCGGGGCTTCCAATCCCAGAGATTTAAAGATTCCGGGAAGAGATGGGGAAGGGATTTATTTTGCCGTGGACTTCTTGAAATCCACGACGAAAAGCCTTCTGGATTTTGAAGGGAAGGAGGACGGCTTCAGAAACTACGCCTTAAAAGAAGGGACTTATATTTCCGCCAAGGGAAAACATGTCCTTGTCATCGGAGGCGGCGATACGGGGAACGACTGTGTGGGAACTTCCATCCGCCACGGCTGCGCCTCGGTCATCCAGCTGGAAATGATGCCGGAGCCGCCTAAGGAGAGGGCGGCGGACAACAGCTGGCCGGAGTGGCCCAGGGTGCTTAAGACCGATTACGGCCAGGAGGAGGCGATGGCAGTGTTCGGAAAAGATCCCAGGCTGTATCAGACCACAGTAAAGGAATTCAAGAAAAACAAGGAGGGAAAGGTCTGCGGGGCCGTCACCATCCGCCTTCAGCCCAAGAAGGATGAGAAGACGGGAAACGTGAGCATGGTTCCCGTGGAAGGCAGCGAGAAGGAGCTTCCTGCAGACCTGGTACTGATTGCCGCAGGGTTTTTAGGCAGCCAGAAGTATGTGGCGGATGCCTTTGGGGTAAAGCTGAATGACAGAACCAATGTCTCCACCTGCAGCGGGACCTACAAGACCAATGTGGAACACGTGTTTGCCGCCGGTGACATGCACCGGGGCCAGTCTCTGGTGGTATGGGCCATCCGGGAGGGAAGGGAGGCAGCCAAGGAGGCGGACAGAGAGCTGATGGGGTATACGAATCTCATGTGACGGAGGAGGTTTCCATTCCTTACAAAATATCAATGTACTCGCCGGCAAGAGCTTTGTTCATACTTCGGACGGCGCAGAACTTGCCGCACATAGAGCAGCTGTCTTCATGCTCCGGCGCTCTTTCATCGCGGATTCTCTTTGCAGTTTCGGGATCTATGGAGCATTGCCACTGCTTTTCCCAGTCAAATTCTCTTCTTGCGTCTGCCATGGCATCGTCAAGGTCTCTTGCATGGGGGATTTTCTTCGCAATATCCGCCGCATGGGCAGCAATGCGGGAGGCGATAATGCCCTGCTTTACATCCTCCACATTGGGAAGGGCCAGGTGCTCGGCAGGCGTTACGTAACAGAGGAAGGCGGCACCGGAAGCAGCGGCAATGGCACCGCCGATGGCAGAGGTGATGTGGTCATATCCGGGAGCAATATCGGTGACGATAGGGCCCAGGACATAGAAGGGAGCACCCATGCAAATGGTCTGCTGAATCTTCATGTTTGCTTCGATCTGATCCATAGGCATGTGTCCGGGGCCTTCCACCATGACCTGAACATCTTTTGCCCAGGCGCGTTTGGTCAGTTCACCCAGACGGACAAGCTCTTCTATCTGACATACGTCACTGCCGTCAGCAAGACAGCCGGGGCGGCAGGCATCACCCAGGGAGATGGTTACATCATACTCACGGCAGATATCCAGAATTTCATCAAAGTATTCATAGAAAGGATTTTCCTGGCCGGTCATACTCATCCACGCGAAAACAAGGGAACCGCCTCGGGAAACGATGTTCATTTTTCTCTTGTGTTTCCTGATCTGATCAATGGTTTTACGGGTAATACCGCAGTGGAGCGTAACAAAGTCCACACCGTCCTGGGCGTGAAGGCGGACAACATCAATGAAGTCTTTGGCAGTAAGGGTGGCAAG
>CAYWRB010000343.1:0-3761 GCA_964460025.1 uncultured Hungatella sp. | reverse complement strand
GCGGTTCCGCTATAATAAACCCATAAAGAGATTCAAATTGGAGGCGGTTGGAATGGGTACACAGACAAACAAGCTGCTGGAGGCCGGTGTAAAAGCGCCCGGCTTTACATTGCCGGATGGGGCGGGGAACCTTGTCTCCCTGGCGGATTTCGCCGGGAAGAGGGTGGTGCTGTACTTTTATCCCAAGGACAACACCCCGGGGTGTACAAAGCAGGCATGTGGCTTTGGAGAGAGATATCCTCAGTTTATGGAGAAAGGAGCCGTGGTTCTGGGGGTGAGCAAGGACAGTGTGGCCTCTCACAAGAAGTTTGAGGAAAAATATAATCTCCCCTTTACACTGCTGTCGGATCCGGAACTGAAGGCCATCAAGGCTTACGATGTGTGGCAGGAGAAGAAAAATTACGGAAAGGTATCTATGGGAGTAGTCCGGACTACCTATCTGATCGACGAAAAGGGAATGATCGAGAAGGTATTCAAAAATGTAAAGGCAGCGGAGAATCCGGAGCAGATGCTGGAACATGTGACGAAAACCATGTGACAGAAAAGAAAATTTGAAGCAGCATGTGCAGACAAGACATTAGATTTTTCAAGCTTTGGAGGAGATATGAGTAGTGATAAACAGGATCAATATATGCGGGGAGTGCTGTTGATTATCTTTTCTGCCTTTTGGTTCGCATGTATGAATGTGATGGTCCGTCTGGCAGGAGATCTGCCGTCCATTCAGAAAAGTTTTTTTCGAAACCTGGTGGCAGCAGGTCTGGCCGGAACGGTCATATGGAAGGATCATGTGCCTTTGAGAATAGAAAAAGAGGCCGCAATGCCTCTTTTTGTCCGTTGTTTCTTTGGAACCATAGGGGTCTTGGGAAATTTTTATGCGGTGGATCATCTGCTGGTGGCAGACGCATCCATCCTAAATAAATTGTCCCCTTTTTTCGCCATTCTATTTTCCTATCTGCTGCTGAAAGAAAAGATTACATGTTTTCAGGCAGTCTGTGTGGGAGCAGCTTTTGTGGGCTGTCTGTTTGTGGTAAAACCGGGATTTGAAAACGCGGCTTTCTTTCCGGCCATGGTAGGAGTGTGCGGCGGCCTTGGGGCAGGAATTGCATACACCATGGTGCGGAAGCTGGGGAGCATGGGGGTAAAGGGCCCGGTCATCGTATTTTACTTTTCCATGTTCTCCTGTCTGGCAGTGGTTCCGTGGATCTTGTTTCATTTTACGCCGATGTCATTGAGGCAGCTGGCAATTCTCTTGCTGGCCGGAGCCTGTGCCGCCGCAGGTCAGTTCTCCATAACGATGGCTTACACTTATGCACCGGCAAAGAAGATTTCCATCTATGACTATTCTCAGATCCTCTTTGCCACGGTTCTTGGGTATGCCGTGTTCGGGGAGATGCCGGATGTTCTCAGCTTTGTGGGATATGTTCTGATCGTTGCGGCATCGGCGGTGATGTTTGTGTATAACAGGAGAGAAGAGAAAAAACAGGAGGCAGCCGGTTGATTCAGGGTGTTTCTTCTACGTTTGCCTCTTCTCCTTCGGAGGCAGTATTTCCCACCAAAGCGATTAAATCATGCATATTAACTGTGACAGAAGTCATCTCTTCTCTGGTCTGAGGGATGTAGTGTTCCAAAATAGGGATCAGGATAAGGGCAGTGATTCCGGCGGTAAAGCCGCCGTTGTACAGCACCAGACCGCCGTGAAGGAGACTGGTGGAGGTGCATAGGGAAGCACACAGGAAGCCGGCGGCTACGCCGGCTCTTCTTCCGTAACGGCCTACGATGGGACAGAGTCCGGTTGCGAAAGCCACACCGTTTATGTATCCCTGGGTAGACAAGGTCCACGGGATATCCAGTCCGGCTGTTTTACACACCAGGATTACCATAAGGTGGAGAACCTGATATCCAAGGATGATGGGCCATACGTTTTTAGGGTGCTGTCCCATGGCAGTGAAGGTGAGGGCCGCAAGGACTACACCTACGGTAGGGCCGGTAAATCCTGCGCCGCTTGTAAAATGGATGGACAGGTTTAGGTACATAAGAAACAGGCTGCCATGGCATCCGATGTTGATGAGGCACAGCGGCATGCCGTATTTTTCGGCAAAGTCACTGGAGTAGCCGGTGTCTTTTACCAGATGGTTGAAACCGTGAAAATTTTTCCCGTTGAGAAACCAGCCGGTGATGATGCACAGGAGAAAAACCGTGAGGAAAAATACGTTGGCGTAAGTGCCATAGGAATGTCCGAAGCTTCGGTAGATGGGATTGCCTCTTACCAGGCTGCTGTGGGCAGGGATTCCCATGGTGCGGTACATGAAATTGTACAGGAAAAAGCCGAAGAGGCCGAAGGCCAGACCGCCGTTAAACAGATTATAGCCTTTGTGCCATGCCAGGGCGCCTGGAAGAATGGCAGGCACCACAAAACCCAGCATGATGCTGCACAAAAGGGCAAGAATCACACCGGCGACCGTGACAACCGGACGGCCGAAGGTATAGGTGTCTCCCAAAGTGTAACGGAACAGGAATTCGCTGATAAAAGGGCTGAAGCTGGTGGCAAACATGCATATGTGAAGATTTTTCTTAAAATCTAATTTTTTGTAGCGAAGGTATATAAAAGGAGCCAGGAAGCAGGGCCACATGTTGAGAAAATTAAGGCCGTAAAAGCAGTGGGCCACCACAAGAAAGTATCCTGCCAGAGTATTGGCTCTTGATTTTCCTTTCAGAAACGCCATGAACAGAAAGCAGGCCAGACCGCATGCTCCGGCATTGAGCATGGCGCTTGCCAGACCGCCGATATCAAAGTAGTCCGTAACCAGAGGGCAGGGGGAGATCATGATTAAATACCAGTTATTAAAAACATTCCCCCATTCTTTTGTGTAATGGGCGGCAATAAAAGCGGAGATCAGAAAAGCCAGGGAAAATCCCAGGGCGATTCCGTTGATAATCTGGCTGTTTGTGAAGGTTTGTGAATTTTGTGATTTCATAAGAATATCCTTTGTGTTTTCGTGGAAATTATGGCTGTGATTTTGGCGAAAGGGCGCCTGATCGAGTCAATATAATTATAGTGAAAATGAAGTTGAATGTAAAGTGGAATGTGGGAGGGGATGATGAGGAGGAGTACAATGAAACGGCAGAAATTTGAGAAAATTTTAACTGGAATTTTAATTAATATATTGCATATAATAAAGAGATTGAGTATAATGAATGTGTATTCTTTAAGTCTCTTTATGTCTGAATCAGCCGCAAAAGCAGGTGAATGAGGGATTTCGAGAGTACATGGAAAGAAAAGCGAAGGAGTGATTTGAATGAATTCTGCATTGTTAGCTTTGACAGAGCGGCTTGTTCCTATTTCAGACTTCAGCCAAGGGAAAGCAGGTAAGATTTTTAACGATGTGGCTCAGAATAATAATGAATATATTGTTTTAAAAAATAATCAGCCCACGGCGGTTCTGTTATCTATAAAGGAATATCGGGAGACTCAGGAAAAGTTATCAAAGTTAGACAGACTGTTGGAAAAGATCGAAAATATAAGGCTGCTGAAACTTGCGGAGAGCAGAACAAACAGTGATGTCTCTTCTTTTGAAGCTTTTGTGCAGGAGCAGGGGTATTCTATGGAGGAACTGGAAAAATTATCTGAAAGCGTGGAATTTGAATAATGTCTTGGGATATATGTATAACAGATGAGGCGAAAAAGGATTATAGCAGGCTTGAGGGAAGCTTAAGGAAACAAGTTTTGGCGGGTATTGTTAAAGTATCGAAAGCACCATTGC
>CAYWRB010000342.1:0-3773 GCA_964460025.1 uncultured Hungatella sp. | reverse complement strand
CTTTCCAGTTCCCGTGCGTTGCCTGGCCAATTGTAGTTTATCAATACTTCCAGACATCGCTTTTCAATTTTTGTAACATCCTTTTTCAGCATCCTGCGATAACGTTTCGTATAGTAATGGATAAGCGGCTGAATGTCTTTTCTTCGCTGCCGCAGCGGCGGAATCATGATGCTGATTACATTTAGCTTGTAGTATAGATCCGCTCGGAAGCAGTCTGTGTCTACCAAATGAAGCAGATCTTTCCGAGTGCAGGCGATAATTCTTACATTCAATTCTTTTCGGTGATCCATGGTCTGCGTATTTATAAAGTTCATCAGGCGGATCTGGCATTCCATGGAAAGCTGTTCGATATCATCCAGAAAGACGGTACCTCCGTCAGCCAGCTCCAGCTTTCCGGTCTGATAGGTAGCTTCGTCTCCGAACAGTTCTGTTTCAATCCATTCTTTTGGGACAGAACCGCACCGCACGGTGATGAAGGGGCTGTTTTTGCGTTCGCTTTCATTATGGATTGCCTGGGCCAGCAGTTCTTTGCCGGTTCCGCTTTCCCCCAGGATCAGGACGCAGGAATTGGACCTGGCGGCTATCTGCCCCAATTCCTTAATGCGTTTTATTTCCTGGGATTCACCGCAGATGTCCGAAAAATTGTATTTGGCCATATAACCAAGCCTTACATTGGTTTCTTTATTGGCTTCCTCCATAGAAGTAAAAATAAGAAGATACAAGTCCTCCTGGCTGTTTTCATAAATGGGAACCAGCATCATGGAAAGGGCGATTTGCAGGCCGTTTTTCATGTGTAACGTATATGGGAACTTCTCTTGCCCATGATGTGCAGACAGTGCGGTAATCTCATGGAAATCATCAAGAAACAAATCCTGAAACAATTGGCCTGTGAATTCCTTGCTGATACGGAGACACTGCCTGGCCTTTTCATTGTACTGCAGAATCTGCCCTTTGGTGTTCATCAAAAGGAAACCCTGGGTGAAATTCCGGACAATAATATCCATGATGGAATTGGTCTGGATGAAGCGCAGCTCATTTTCTATGGCATGGACCATCATCATACAGGCACTGGCAATAAAAGGCTGATATCTGTCCAGGAAACCGGTAAGGCAGATGCAGCCTACCTGTTTATTGCCGAGAGTGTGGATGGGGACACTGAAGCATGCAAGATTGTGATAGATGATTCGGTAATGTTCACATCCGCGCAGAAGGATGGGGCTGTCTTCGTATAAGGACAAGGAGACAGAGCTGGTTCCGCAGGTTTTTTCACTGTAGTTGCTTCCGTTGACAACGGATGCATTGGTCATTAAATTCAATAAATCAATGCTGTTTGAGGAGATGCTTTTCAGCTGTTTTCCATTTTCATCGGTTAAAAGGACGTTTTGGGTGGTGTTTTTCGCGATTTCGTAAAACTGTATCATGTAAGGGACAGCAATTTCAATCAAATCTTTTTTCTCTTTGCTTAACCGTTCAAGCTCTTCCTGATTTAGCGGAAGAGGTTTTTCTTCAAAAGGATTTGCCTGGGATTTAGAACGTTTCCAGGAACGGAGAATCCGGTCGTCTAATCCGTCCAGATGCTCCGGAAGGTCTTCGTATCCTGCAATATATCGATTCCAATAAGACTTGATGCGTTCATGGTCATAAGGAATAAATTCCATGTTCCATTTCCTTTCTTTGGCTGTATTTTGATTCCATTGTAGCACAAAATGAGAAAATAATGAGAATATTTTTTGAAATTAAGAATTAAATGAGAATATCTTGATGGGAAACTATCAAAAAGCTATACTGAAACCAGCAGAAAAGGCCGTACGCATAACCGGCCGATGGTTGAGAAAGGAGAAGCTATGAAAACTTATGAAAAACTGCTGACTTCTGTAAAAGTCGGAAAACAAATCTGGCGCAACCGCATTGTCATGCCTGCATGCGAGACCCGCCTCAGCAACCCGGATGGCTCCAGTTCCAGGGAAATGGCGGATTACTATGGGGAAAGGGCCAAGGGCGGCGCAGCCGCGGTTATTGTGGAAAATACATTTGTTGACAATCTGGAAAGCCGCAGTTCCCTTGTGTCCAGCGGAATGTATAATGACCACATGATTGCCTCCCACTTTTATGTGGCAGAGGCCATTAAGGCAGGGGGCGCAGCCGCCATCCTTCAGCTTTCCCATGGCGGGAGGCAGGCATCAGCCGGAGCGACGGGGCTTGTACCTGTGGCACCCAGCCCTATTCCCTGTAAGTTTGTACAGAGGCAGCCTCGGGAATTGAGCAAAGAGGAGATTGCCGCCATTGAAGATAAGTTTGCCGCAGCGGCAGTCCGCGCCAAGATGGCAGGATTTGACGGTGTGGAGATTCATGGGGCACACGGATATTTGATTTGCTCTTTCTTAAGCCCCTATACCAATCATCGGACAGATGAGTATGGAGGAAGTGCAGAGAACCGTGCCCGTTTTCCGAAGAATATTATCAGGAAAGTACGTCAGGCAGTCGGAGATGACTTTATTATAGGGTACCGGATTTCGGCATACGAAGGCGTGGAGGGCGGCCTGACACCGGAAATGACAGCGGATTTTGCCGCATCCATCCAGGATGAAGTGGATTACATCAATGTAGCTGCCGGAATCTATGAAACCATGGAGGAGTATATCATTCCCCCCAATTATGAGCCCCATGCAATGGTGGTTCCTTTTGCCAAGGTGATTAAAGAGAAGGTGGACAGGATTCCTGTAATCGTGGTTAATTCTCTGGATCCGGATACGGCAGAACAGGCACTGGAGGAAAACTGTGCGGATATCATTGCCCTTGGCAGGCCGCTGATTGCCGACCCGTACCTGCCTCGGAAACTGGCAGAAGGAAGACGGGAGGATGTCCGCCCATGCTGCCGCGGCCACGAAGGATGTGTATCCCTGTTCTTCTCAGGATGTCCTATCCGCTGTGAGGTCAATCCCGCCTGCGGCCGGGAAAAAGAATATGCCCTCAAGAAGACAGAGACGCCGAAACATGTTGTGGTTATCGGCGGAGGCGTTGCCGGCATGGAGGCGGCCCGGTACGGCGCGGAAGTGGGGCATAAGATTACACTGATTGAAAAAACAGATTCTCTGGGAGGACATTTCATCGAGGCCACCCGCCCTGTATTTAAGGAGGATCACAAGAAGGTTCTGGAATGGCTGAAGGGGCAGGTACATAAAAGCGGCGCCAAAATTATGATGAACACCGAGGCAACCTTGGATTTGGTTCAGGAACTGAAGCCGGATGCGGTCATCATTGCCACCGGTTCCAAATATATTTCCTTTCCGATTCCAGGTATTGAGAAAGCCCTTTCTCCTGACACGGTTATGGGGCATAATGCTGAAATCGGAGACCATGTGGCAGTAATCGGCGGCGGCCTGGTAGGGGCCGAGGCAGCGCTGCAGCTTGGCATGGAGGGAAGATCTGTAACGATTTTAGAAATGCTTCCTGAAATTGTGATGCAGGATGAGCCATTGAGCAAGATTTCCCTTATGAAGCACCTGAACGCGGCCGGAGTGAACTGCATGACCTCCTGCAAAGCAGTTTCCATTGAAGAAGACCGCGTGATTTACGAAAACGCCCAGGGTGAGCGGGGCTGGATTCCGGCAGATACCGTGGTGAGCGCCACCGGATTAAAGGCGGATGAAAGTTTGTCGGCACCTTTCGAGGGATGCGCACCGAAAGTGTTTAAAATCGGAGATGCCAGACAGGCAAAGAAAATATTTGAATGCTTCCATCAGGCATGGCAGGCGATTCGTGAGATTTAGGGA
>CAYWRB010000341.1:0-3775 GCA_964460025.1 uncultured Hungatella sp. | reverse complement strand
AGCATGAATACGGAGGCTGCCATTGAACTGTTTACAAAGCACAGAATGTATGATAAGGCCCAGCTGTTTAAATTCCGCAGAGTCTCCAGAGTCAATATATACAATATCGGCGAGTTCGAAGATTATTTCTACGGATATATGGCTCCTCACACCGGATATATCAAACATTTTGATCTGGTTCCTTTTGAAGACGGCTTTGTGATGCTGATACCGGATATTGCCAATCCTGACAAGGTGCCGGAATTCGTTCCAAGCCGGAAGCTGTTTGGCGTACTTAAGGAATCCTCCCAGTGGGGAGAAAAGATGCATACGCCCAATATCGGCGCCCTGAATCAGGAAATCTGCAACGGGAGAGCCAACGAACTGATTCTGATTCAGGAGGCTTTGCAGGAGAAAAAAATCGGACAGATTGCGGAGATGATTGCAAGCCAGTCTGGCAAAAAATTTGTTATGATTGCCGGCCCTTCCTCATCGGGAAAGACTACGTTTTCTCACAGACTGTCCATCCAGCTGCAGGCTCTGGGCATGAATCCTCACCCCATTGCAGTGGACAATTACTTTGTTGACCGGGAAAGAAGCCCCAGAGATAAAGACGGAAACTATGACTTTGAGGCACTGGAATGCGTGGATGTACCACTTTTCAATCAGGATATGATGAAGCTGCTGGAGGGCGACAGGGTAGAACTTCCCAGGTTTAATTTTATTACGGGGAAGCGGGAATACAAGGGTGATTTCATGTCCCTTGGAAAAGACGATATTCTGGTAATTGAGGGAATCCATTGTCTCAATGATAAATTCTCTTACTCTCTTCCTACGGAAAGCAAATTTAAGATTTATATCAGTGCATTGACCCAGTTGAATATTGACGAGCACAACCGGATTCCGACCACAGACGGAAGGCTGCTGCGCCGCATGGTGAGAGACGCCAGAACCAGAGGAGCTTCCGCCAGAGATACGATCAAGCGCTGGCCATCGGTAAGACGTGGAGAAGAAGGAAATATTTTCCCCTTCCAGGAAGAAGCGGACGTCATGTTTAACTCGGCTGCCGTGTATGAACTGGCCGTGCTGAAGCAGTATGCAGAGCCTCTTTTGTTCCAAATCCCCAAGGACTGTGAGGAGTATCTGGAGGCAAAACGGCTGTTAAAATTCCTGGATTATGTTCTGGGAGTCAGCAGCGAGAAAATCCCGCAGAATTCCATTGTCAGAGAATTTATCGGAGGCAGCTGTTTCAAAGTATAACATTGCGGTATTCACAATTTGAGAAAGTTATGGTATAATGATCCTTTGAGTAAGACAGATGGTCGCTGCCGCAGAGCCGAGAGGCGGCGGGAGAGGAAAGTCCGGGCTTCACAGGGCAGGATGCCAGATAACGTCTGGCGGAGGCGACTCCAGGGACAGTGCAACAGAAATAAACCGCCGGTTTTATCCGGTAAGGGTGGAAAGGCAGTGTAAGAGACTACCGCCTGGCTGGCAACAGACAGGGCACATGTAAACCCCATTCGAAGCAAAACCGAACAGAAGGCATAAGGCGGCCCGTCTGCTTTCGGGTAGGTTGCTTGAGCCTGGCGGCGACGCCAGGCCTAGACAGATGACCATCCAATGACATAACCCGGCTTATCGTTTTGCTCAAAAAGGCAGGGCTGTTTTAGCAGCCCTGTCTTTAACAATTCTTCAACAATTCAGGCAAAAATTCTGCCAGACCATAATACACTCTGCCGTCCAATCCCACTGTTGTTCCCGCACATACCATGGAATTTAGAATAGCCTCATGAGCCGCTTCAGCGGCAGCTTTAAACGCAAGGTTAATCAGACTTTCCTGAATGACAGTCAAGGCAGTCAAACCGCCTTCTGCTGCCGCAGGAATCCTGTTTGCCGTGGTAAATCCGATCATCACCTCACCGCTTCCATGGCCGGTGTAGGCTCCGGTTCTGGCGATTCCCACAGCCGTCCGCCGGATGATCCTCTTCAGCTGTCTGGAAGAAACCGGAAGGTCCGTGGCGACTATGGTCATGATGGACCCCTGATCACATTGGGACACAGCCATGTGTTCCCTTTCTTTTTGCAGCTCCAGTATGGCAGCCCCTGCCGGAATATGAGGAAGCACAAAATCTTCTGTGGAACCAAAATTAGATTGTACCAAAACGCCTATGGTATATTCCTGATCCCCAATGGGAACAATTCTGGACGCGGAACCAATCCCTCCCTTCAGGCCATAACAGACAGTTCCGGCGCCGGCGCCTACGTCCCCTTCCTCAAAATCCTCTTTTGCACTGCGGATGGCATCGCGCACATGTTCTTCCTTTACGGCACGGCGACGGATATGATTGATAGAACTGTCATTGCATTCACCGACAACAGGATTCAGGCTGTGTACCTCCACACCGTCTTTTTCGCATTGATCAATCACATACTGGGCGATTGCATCCCACACCAGACCTACATTCAAGGTATTGGTAAGGGCGATAGGGGTCTCCAGCGTGCCCAGCTCATCAATCTGAACCAGGCCGCAGCTTTTTCCAAAACCGTTGTGCACATAGGAGGCAGCCGTATATTTTTTGGCAAATGCATTGTCTCTTCCGGGAAGAATCACCGTAACCCCGGTGTGGTTTTCTTCATTTTTTATGGTAGAATGGCCCACGAAAACCCCGGGAACATCCGTAATCTTATTCCGTTTTCCAGGCTTCATGGTGCCGGGGATGATTTGATAATCTCGAATCCGTTTCTGAATCATGGGAAATCCTTTCTGTGAACATTGGAGCATAGAATTCCGGATGCATCATTTGCTGTACTTTTCTTCACAGTATAAACACCGATAGGTCTCCGTCTTCTCATCGGAAAGATAAAATACGTCCGGCAGTTCCTGCTCGATGGAAGTAATACAGCGGGGGTTCTTACAGTGGATCACATTGGTAATCTTCTTGGGAAGCTTCAAGGTTTTCTTCTCCACGATCCTGTCGTCATGAATGATATTGACCGTGATGTTGTGGTCAATGTAACCGAGGACTTTCAAATCCAGGCTGTCTAAATCACCTTCGATCTTAATAATATCCTTCCTTCCCATCTTGCTGCTTTTGGCATTCTTGATAATGGCCACCTGGCATTCCAGCTTGTCCAGGCCCAGATGATAGTAGATATCCAGGCTTTTCCCTGCCTGAATATGATCTAAGACGATTCCTTCTTTTAATCCGCTGATATTTAACATGGCTTTTCCACCTCCAATAATGTCATAATCAAAGCCATCCGCACATACACTCCATATTGAACCTGACGGAAATAGGCGGCTCTGGGGTCGTTATCTACTTCCACGGAGATCTCATTGACCCTTGGAAGCGGATGAAGGACAAACATGTTTTCCTTGGCCAGCTTCATCTTAGCCTTGTCCAAAATGTAGCAGTCCTTCAACCGAATATAGTCCTCCTCGTTGAAGAAACGCTCCCTCTGAACGCGGGTCATGTACAGAATGTCCAGTTCCGGCATGGCTTCATCTAAATTGCCTACTTCCTTGAATTCGATGTTCTTTGCCTTCAGCACATCATCGCGGATATATTCCGGTACACGCAGCTCCGGTGGGGAGATCAGGATAAAACGGATATCCGGGTAGCGTACCAGGGCATTGATTAAAGAGTGAACCGTGCGTCCGAATTTCAGGTCGCCGCACAGACCTACGGTCATGCCACTTAACCGCCCAAGAAGAGAGCGAATGGTCATCAAGTCCGTTAAGGTCTGGGTAGGATGCTGATGTCCGCCATCGCCGGCATTGATCACCGGAATCGAA
>CAYWRB010000340.1:0-3776 GCA_964460025.1 uncultured Hungatella sp. | reverse complement strand
AGAAACGTGCGCCGCCGGGCGCACAAGAAAAAACGCCAGCCTATTTAAGCTGACGTCAAAATATGCCGGCACATTCTTATCGTTCATGATCGTATTTTTCAAAAAATTCCAGAAGCTTTCGCCTGTACAATTCCGGATTCACATAAGAGCTGCACAGATGCCTTGCCTCCGGTATGATGACCATCTCCTTTGGCGCCCGGCACAATGCATAGTTATAGCGGGTATTCTTAGGTTCCACATAGGAATCCTTTCCCCCATGAAAAAACAGGACAGGCCTTTGGTTGGTCCTCATTGCATCTGTTGTGTCCGCATCTTTCATGCGGAAGTCTCCCAAAAGCCCACAGAACAAATCCACCCGAAGCAGCAGCAATTCCACCCAGTTCAGATGAAACCAGTTGGCGGCAATGTCCCGAAGCTGTCCCTTCATGGAATGAAAGCCGCAATCCGCAATCAGCCCTTTTACCTCCCTCGGCAGGTGGTGTCCTGATGCCATAAGAACCGATGTTGCCCCCATAGATTCCCCGTAAAGATAAATGGGAAGCTTTTCCCTATTCCTCCTGGCAATATAATATGTCCATTGCTGCACATCCCACTGTTCCTTTGCCCCAAAAGTAATATATTTTCCTTCGCTTAATCCGCAGCACCGCTGATCAATAAAGAGCAGGTTACACCGGTTTTCGTGGAGAAATCTTGCAATATACGCAAAATCCCCAAAGCCGCTGCCCTTATATCCGTGGCATAATAAAACATACCGCTCTGCTTTCGCTGCCGGCAAATAAAATCCATGCAGAAGCAGGCCGTCCGTGCTCCTGATATAACAGTCCTGCTTCTTCTGTCTCTTGCACCATGCTTTGCCCTCTTCGTATTCCCGTTCAAATTTATCCCTTGGATGATTGATCTTCGTGTGAGACAGCTGAAACCATTTCTTTTTTGTCAGACTCTTTCTGCTTCTGCAGTGAATCATCAGGTCAAAAAAAGACCAGCCCAAAGCCATGAAGACACCGAATGCCGCCGTAACGGCACCTACGATTTTAAGTGCTTTATTTTTCATAAAATGTTCTCCTGTTTCCGGCGCTTAAAAACTGTCGTAAAATAACGTTCCATTTTATAAATGAAAGTTTATTTCATGACAGCTCCTTAACATAGCGGTTCAACGGAAAAAGGCAAGGAACAACATCCCCTGCCCATTTCTTCCTCTACATCTCCGACATAATAAACATATTATAAATTGCCTTAATGGCATCTTCAAAATCCGCGTTCTTCACACCGATAATCACATTCAGTTCACTGGATCCCTGATCGATCATCTTCACATTGACCCTGGCATGTGCCAAGGCGGAGAAGATTCTTCCGGCAGTCCCTCTGGTGGCCTTCATCCCTCTGCCCACCACTGCAATCAATGCCAGATCCGACTCCATCTCCACAAAATCCGGCTCTACTGCCCGATGAATTCCGGCGATCACCGACTGCTCATACTCCTCAAATTCCGGCTGATGAACGAATATGGTCATGGTATCAATGCCTGAAGGCATATGCTCAAAGGAAATGCCATAGTCCTCAAACACCTGAAGCACTTTCCTCCCAAACCCTACTTCGGAGTTCATCATAGCCTTCTCCACATTAATGGAACAAAATCCTTTCTTCCCTGCAATACCGGTAATCGTATACCGCGGCTTACGGCAGGTGCTCTCCACAATCAGGGTTCCCTTATCCTCCGGCCTGTTGGTATTGCGTATATTGATGGGGATTCCCTCTCTGCGGACCGGGAAAATGGCGTCCTCATGGAGCACGCTGGCCCCCATATAGGCCAGTTCCCTTAACTCCCGATAAGTAATGGTCTCGATTACCTCCGGATTCTCAACAATCCTTGGATCAGCCACCAGCACACCTGACACATCCGTCCAGTTCTCATACATATCCGCATGAATGGCTCTGGCCACCACGGAACCTGTCACATCGGAGCCGCCTCTGGAAAATGTCTTCACCACGCCGCTGTGAGTCGAACCGTAGAACCCGGGAATCACCGCCCTTTCCACATGCTCCAGCCGCTCTCCCAGCTCCTTATTGGTTCCCTCCGCATCGAAAACTCCGTTGTCATCAAAAAATATCACTTCCGCGGCATCAATAAACTCATATCCCAGATACTGGGCCATCAGGATACCGTTCAGATACTCCCCTCTGGATGCGGCATAATCTCTTCCTGCCTTGGCGATAAAATTCTCCTCAATCCTGTCAAATTCATGATCCAGATTTAAATTTAAATCAAGGCCCTCGATAATCTCCTCATACCGCCTTTTAATCTTGTCCAGAATCTTCTTATAAGCGGTTCCGGCAGCGGCGGCATCATAGCATTGATACAGAAGATCCGTCACCTTCTCATCCTTATCATTCCTCTTGCCCGGTGCGGAAGGCACCACATACCTTCTGGCTTTATCACTTCGGATAATATTGCCTACCTTTTTAAACTGCCTGGCGCTGGCTAAGGAGCTTCCGCCAAATTTCACAACCTTCTTCATCATCTCATTCTCCTTCGAATCATCGGATCATAACCGTTCCGATATCCTAAAACCGTCCTGTCCGTTTTCAGTCTTCTGAGATCTCTTCCATTTCCTTTTGAATCTGGGCTTCACAAGATCTCATTGCCAGGATCGTTTTTTCCATCAATTCCTCCAGCGTCCACCCCAGCCGTTCAGCTCCGGTGACAATCACGTCTCTGGAACATCCTGCTGCAAACCGTTTATCCTTAAATTTCTTCTTCAAGCTGGAAACTTCCATATCCATGACGCTTTTAGAGGGACGCATCTTGGCCGCCGCCCAGATAAGTCCTGTCAGTTCATCCGCCGCAAACAGCACTTTCTCCATCTCATGCTCCGGCTCCACATCGCTGCACAGGCCATAGCCATGGCTGCAGACGGCATGAATCATATCCTCTCCCACACCTGCTTCCCGAAGAAGGCGAGGCGCCTCCTTGCAGTGCTGCTCCGGATATTGTTCAAAATCGATGTCGTGAAGAAGGCCAACCTGCCCCCAGAATTCCTCATCCTCTCCATATCCCAATTCCTTGGCATACCATCTCATAACTCCCTCTACGGTCAAACCATGAAGAATATGGAAGGACTCCTTGTTATATTTTTTAAGCAGTTCAAAAGCCTGCTGTCTGTCCAATGTGCTTGTCATCCGCTTGTTCCTCCTAAATAAAACGTCGAGATTTTTCTATTATAGCATTGTTTACTTAAAACTCAATCCCTTTTTTCAATCTTATCCGATATTTTTCCCGGTTACCCCGTATCCGGCCAAACTCATGAAGAAACTTCTTCCAGATAAAGGATAACACCTCATATTGATTAAATTTCGGCAACGTTAAATTCCGGCAACGTTCTGTGACTTCATCACCGAATAAATATTTTTTCCCCTGTATACTGAATAAAAAACAAAAGGAGTTTACCATGGCCAAAAGAAAAGCGGTTGTCAGCATCCAGGAATGCGTTGCCTGCGGTTGCTGCATGAAAGTCTGTCCAAGAAGCGCAATTTCCATTCCCAAAGGCATCTATGCCAGGATTGACGAAGAATTATGTGTCGGATGCGGAAAATGTGCAAAAGAATGTCCGGCAAGTATTATCTCACTGGAGGTGTCAGAACGATGAAACGAAAAAAGAAATGGTACGATTACCTGTGGATCGCGTCTCTCACTTATCTGATCCTGGGCTTTTTCAATATCCTTTTTGCATGGCTGGGACTTCTCTGCTTCTTTATACCGCTCTTCATCGCAATCGCCA
>CAYWRB010000339.1:0-3780 GCA_964460025.1 uncultured Hungatella sp. | reverse complement strand
TTGTTTTTTTATCAGTTCAACCAGTTTATTTTTATGCATAACCATACCTCCTCGTAAATATTTTTTTAAACTGTATGGATTCTCTCCGTTACGGCCATTATCCCATGAAAAGCTGAAAGTTTTCTGAACGGAATCTTAACAATTCTGAAGGCGGGTTTTTTCTTTCATTTTCTTTTCAAAACGAAGGAAATAATCACCGCCTGGGATGTCCTGTCCCTTTGTCTCGTGGTGATGGGATACTGGTTCCGGATGACTGGGATTGAAAAACTCTACCACATGAAAGCCGCATTTATTGACATAAAAATGAATATTGCGTTTTTCAAAATACGGGGTACAGGTTTCCCACACTTCGGTTTCCGGGTGAAGATTTTCGATGGCCTGCCAGGCGGCAAATCCCAGTCCCTTACTGTGACAGCCGACTTTGATGAACAGAAGGGACAGCTCATTGTGATTGGTTTCCGGGTGAATGGCAAGCACGGTTCCGCCTACAATCCGGCCTTCGTGTACAATATGA
The DNA here is from genome assembly GCA_964460025.1 of uncultured Hungatella sp. Taxonomy (GTDB): domain Bacteria; phylum Bacillota; class Clostridia; order Lachnospirales; family Lachnospiraceae; genus UBA3402. Next base: position 3,266 of record CAYWRB010000339.1, on the reverse strand, counting down.
TAGCTTTCTGCCCCCTGGGCCTGAAACGCCTCCTCAATGTCCTGTCTCGGTATTACTTCCTCGCCGTTATCTCCCCATTCTTCTACAACCGCCTTTTTGAAAGCAGCCTGAATATCACGGATAAAGGATTCTTTTTCCGGGTCTGAAAGGGGAACCAGAGTAACTTGTTGTTTTTCCATAGATAAACACCTCCTGAAATTTGACACAGAGGACCAGTGGCTGACAGATGTATTTGGATTTATAAAAAAAGAGTCCGGTCCTTACCAAAAAGTAATAACCGAACTCATTCGACATCTTATCTGACAGGCGGTACGAAACCCCTACACTACGGTGTACTGTCCTCCGATGACTTATGTTGTTGTGTATGATTCCTATATCGGGTAACAGTATAAACGAATCCTGCGGGATAGTCAAGAGCCTTCAAACAATTTACACAGTAACCGTTCAGAGAGGGGGTTAAGAAAGTTTAAGAATTATTTTGAGGATTTTTCGTATAGAATCAGGTATTATGTCTATATAGGAAAAAGAAAGAACCGTCATGGAAAGGGAGAAGGTGAAACAAGATGGAAAAAGGACTCATTCTGCTGGTAGAGGATGACGGGGATATCCGGGAGGGCGTCCGGGTGCTTTTGGAAAGCGAAGGGTTTCAGGTGAAGGAAGCAGAGTCCGGTCATCAGGCTCTTGGGATGATGGGCAGGGAGACGGATCTTGTGATTCTGGATATCATGATGCCTGGAATCTCAGGGATCAAGACATGCGAGGAAATCAGAAAGTTCTCCAACGTGCCTATCCTGTTTTTGACTGCAAAAGCCAGGGAGTCGGATAAGCTTTTAGGGCTTATGGCGGGAGGAGATGATTATCTGCCAAAACCATTTTCTTATGGAGAACTGTTAGGGCGGGTAAAGGCTCTTGTGAGAAGATATCAGGTATATAAGGGGAAAGATTCAACCGGTTCTGATGAGGAGGCTTCCTGGATACAGTGGAAGGAAATCAGTCTGGATGTGTCCTGCAATCAGGTGAGAGTTGAGGGGAAAGAGGTGGATCTGTCAGAAATTGAATACCAGATTCTCCGTCTGCTGATTCAATACCCCAATAAAATATTTTCCGCACAGAATATTTATGAAAGCGTATGGCAGGAGCCTTATTTTTACGGTTCCAACAATACGGTTATGGTACATATACGCAAGCTCCGGGTGAAGGTTGAGAAGGATCCGCAGGAACCGAAACGAATCTGTACCGTGTGGGGAAAGGGGTATCGGATTGGGTGATCTGACAGGGAGAGTATGGGGGAAAAGGAGGTTCCCAGGCAGGAGAGGGAGCCTGGTGGGAGAACTGGTGGGGATGGTCCTGGCCAGTGGAATCGCAGCGGGACTGTTTTTTTGCGTTTTTGGAAGGCTGGCAGACAGAGGGCTTGACCGTTATCTGGAGGAATCCTCTTATCTGGAAGAAGCGGAAGCAGATACGGTTCAGGAGCTGCAGGATTATGTGATTGAGAATGGGGTCAGGGCTTCGGACAGTGCCCTGCTGTCATCCTGGGTGAAAAAGCATTCCATTGTTTATCTGGAGATTTACCGGGGTGATTTGCTGGTATATGTTTCGGATAAGACGGAAAATGAGGATTTTTATGAGGATCTGGAAGTTCCCTATTACCGGGAAAGCTATTATGAGGTGCTTTTTGCTGACGGGGCGGCAGAGGTATTCCTGACAGGTGCATTTGCTTACCGGTATCAGATGTACGTTATGGTTGGGGAGATACTGGCCAGTTTTCTGGTTTTTCTGATATGTTTTATCTGGGGAGTCCAAAAAAGGATTTCTTATATTCTGGAGCTGCACCAGGAGATCCGGATTATGGAGGGCGGATGTCTGGGCCACCCCATACCGGTAAAGGGGAGGGATGAACTGGCAGAGCTGGCAGAGGGCTTAAATCAGCTGAGACAGTCTTTGAAAGAAAATATAGAAAAGGAACAGGAGCTGCGGCAGGCAAACCAGAATCTGATCGTAGGAATGGCCCATGATCTGAGGACGCCTCTTACGGCTTTGACCATGTACATACAGATCATGCAGTCTGAGGTATGCAACAGCCAGGAGAAGAGGGAGTACTATCTGAAGAAACTGATGGCCAAGGCGGTGCAGATGAAGGAGCTGTCCGACCGTCTGTTTGAATGCAGCCAGATTGGGGACAGGAGGAAAGAAGAGATACTGGAAGAATCCAGGCTGTTTCAGAGTGTTTTTATGGACAGTCTCTCGGAGATGGCCATGTTCCTGGAAAATCAGGGATACGTGGTAGAGGCAGATCTGGAATGGAAAAGGAAGAAGATACGGGTCCGAACGGATTATATCGGAAGAATCGTGGATAACCTTGGTATGAATCTTGTGAAATACGCGGATGCCGGGGAGCCGGTTCATCTGAAAACGGTATATGAAAAAGGAAGGGCGGGAATCGAAATCCGCAATCATGTGAGGGAACCCCGGGAAGGAATTTCCAGCACAAAGATCGGGCTGGAAAATGTGCGGGCTATGATGGGGGACATGGGAGGCAGCTGTGAGGATGAAACCGGAGGCGGGATATACCAGATCAGAATCTGGTTTCCCCAAGAGAAGTAAATGGAATAATTTGATAGTATCCGGCAAAACGCGCTAGTGACGTGTTTTGCCGGATCGGTGTTTAAGGGGAGGGGTGCGGAATTTGTTCTTCAGAATCGTTAAGATGTCCTTTAGGTTTTATTAAGGAACTTTCGCTAGAATGAAATCATCAAAGAAAAAGAACTTTGAAAATTCAGAAAGCGAGGAATATAAAATGATGAAAAAAGGATTAGCGAGAGTATCTGTATTTATGATGGCAGCTGCCATAGCAGCGTCTGTTGCGGCTTGTACACCTCAGGATAAGAAGGGAGGGGCTAAGGCCCAGACAGAGACAACGGTTCAGGCTAAGGCGTCTAAGGAAAAAGTGAAGAAGGATAAGACGAAAAAGCCGGAGAAAAAGAAGAATGAGAATGCCAAGGCAGCAGAAGCACCGGCCAAAGCAGTGGAAGCACCTGGTAAGGCAGCACAAGCGCCGACCCAAGCAGCACAAGCACCTGGCAAGGCAGTGGAAGCGCCAAAACAGGAAGCTAAAGGTCCGGGAGCCGGTCCGGCCAAGGGGCCTGGAATCCAGGAAACAGCTCCCAAGGCTCCGGCAGGCAATGGTGCGGTGAAACCGTCTGCGGAACCGTCCAAAGATCAGACAGGAGAAAAAGCGCCTGAGGCTTCGGAGGGAGTAAAGGAAC
>CAYWRB010000338.1:0-3787 GCA_964460025.1 uncultured Hungatella sp. | reverse complement strand
CAGAAGGCGGAATGGGACCAACAGGGCAGCAGCTAGACTGGGATTGAGCATGTATGGCCCAATGAACACAGGAAAGAAAAAGCGCCCAAAGGAGATGGTAACTCCGATGGGCACATGCAAAATAAATCATAAGATGATTTTATCAGATGCAGGAGAACAAGTCAAGAACAGATGAAAATTTTCATCCGTTTCCGCTTGACTGGATGGTGAAGGAGGATCAGATGAACTGGTACCGGTGTGACGTATGCGGCTGTTACCTTGACCCTGGAGAAGGCTCTTTGTGTGATGAATGTAGGGAGAAGAGGGACAGGGTACCAAAGAAGCACACAAACGATTTTATAGAAGAGGAGATAGAAGAACATGGAGCTTATGCATGCAGTAGTTACACAGGAGTCTGCTAAGATTTCCTGCAATTTTGAACAGATTGAAGATGCCATAAAAGAGAAGCTGTCTCAGTATGACGGTATTGTTTTTGAAGAGGGAAGCAAAACATATGCAAAGAAAGATGTGGCACTGCTCCGTGCCGAAAAGAAGACATTTCAGGAAAACCTCCGCGAGGAGAAGCGTAAATACATGGTCCCCTGGGAGGCATTTGAAGCCAGAGCCAAGGTGCTTATCAACTTGTACGACAAGCCTATAAACTTAATTAACGAACAGCTCCAAGCTTTTGAAGAAAAGCGTATTCAGGAAAAGAAATTGCTTATCAGCCGGATTTTTTCCGAGGCCGTGCCGGATAGTTTGAAAGAATTCTTATCTTTAGACAGCATTTACAATCCTAAGTGGGAGAATACGACTGTAAAAGAAAAGACAATCCGGCAGGAGGTCACAGCAGCTGCCGAGAGAGTCAGCGGTGATCTTTCAACGATCTGGGAGATGCAGAGTGAAAAGTCAGAAGAAGCGATCCTGATTTATAAAAAGAATTTTAACCTTTCCGAAGCAGTTGCCTATCTCAGTAAGTATGAGAGGCAGAAACAGGAGATTCTTGCAAAAGAACAGGAACGCAGGCGGACCCAGGAAGAGAATCGGATCCGTATGGAGGAGCGGGAAAAGCTGTTGAAAGAACAGAAAATAAAAGAGGATATGGAAGCTGCAGCAAGGAAGGCCGAGGAGGAAAAGGCAGTGGCAGTAGAAGAGGCCAGACAGGCAGCGGAGCAGGAAGTAATGGACAGGCTTATTCCAGATGACTTTGAAGGGAAGGCCGTGTCATACAGCTACCGCCTCTATCTTACCCCGGATGCAAAAGACAAGCTTGAAATGTTTATGGACAGTGTCGGGATTGAGTGGGAAATTCTGGAGGGATAAGGGTGTCTATGGATAATCCAGCGAAAAACATCTATCAGAAGCTGGGACATGTACAGTTTTGCTTAAAGGCTCCAAAGAGTCAGTACAATCAGTTTGGAAAGTATAATTACCGCAATTGTGAAGACATCCAGGAGGCGGCGAAGCCTATCATGAATGAGGTCGGCGCAGCGCTTGTAATCAGTGATGATCTGGTCCAGGTAGGGGACAGGTTCTATATAAAGACAACCGCGAAGTTTATTGATACGGATAGCGGCGAGTCGATTGAAAATACGGCTTATGCCAGAGAGGAGCTGGAAAAGAAGGGGATAGATGCATCCCAGATTACCGGAAGTGCAAGCAGTTATGCCAGGAAATACGCTTTGAATGGCCTTTTCTGTATTGATGATACAAAAGATTCCGATACGCCTCAGGCACCGGATAAGACGGCGAAGTCAGACAAGATGACCAAGAAGAAGGGCCAGACAGCGCCGATGCATAATAAACCGTCTGAGACAGCAGCAAAAACGGATGGGAAGCCTGATCCTAATTCGCAGTTTATCAATTCCCAGCAGATTAATTCCCTGTTTATGGAAATTAAGCGGACCGGCATAAAGGAAAAGGTTCTTCTGGATGCGGCCCATGTGGATGACCTCCATAAACTGACACAGCCTCTATACGAGGGGCTGATGAAGCGGCTTAAAGCAACTCCTGATAAGCCAAAAGAAAGTTACAGTGATACGGTGCCACCGGAAGATTTGGATGACAGCGGCCTTCCGTGGAATACGCCTGCGAGGTGATTGGTATGGAGTTCAGAGGCAGGCTGAAAGGGATATCAAAAAATTGGATGACCGGGAAATGGGATATCCTATTTGAGACCCAGGAGGATGTGACATCCGGCGTTAAAAAAATCAGTGAGAAGGAGCTGTCAGTATCCACGAAAATATTCCGGAAGAAAAGAAGTTTAGATGCGAATGCTTATTACTGGCAGCTTCTTTCCCGGCTGGCGGAAGCTTTGGGGATATCGAAAAGCCGGGCACACAATCTCATGCTTATCAGCTATGGGCAGCTGGAGGTGTATGACGGCCGCCTGGTCTATGTGGTGGTTCCCGATACCCCGGATGGGGCAGAGAGGGCCCTTGAGGCAGATACGTACCATATTAAACCGACCAGCGAAGTCCAGGCCGGCCAGGATGGTACTCTATTCCGTACCTATAAGATGCTCCGTGGATCCAGCACCTATAATACCAAAGAAATGTCAGAGCTGATTAACGGTCTGGTAAGCGAATGCCGGCAGCTGGGGATTGAGACGATGACACCGGACCAGATTGAAGATATGATGCGGCTTTATGAGCAGCACAGAAAGAAGTTGAGATTAAAGTGAATAGAAATGCCTTCTATGGCTGATGTGTCACGGCACAGCTATTGAAAATATTATAAGGGCCGGGGCAGGCGATCCGGCCCTGAAAGGAGAAATATGGAAAGTATCATTACAGGAGTTGACAGGAGGCGCGCTTCAGGAGAATTTTCCTCAATATATGGTAATCTCATAAGAAAATATATCTCTTGACCGTTTTTGTTCCGGTCAGGGGATGACAAAGAGGGAGAATCCATGTGCCTGGCACAGAAGTAGGAAAAGGCAGGTGATGGCACACATGAATTATATAACCCTAATCAACAGTTTCTGGGATTCGGCCACAACGAACCCGTTGTCTACAGGGCAGGTGTCGTTATACTTTGCGTTACTGCATGTATGCAACAGGAGCAGCTGGACAGAGTGGTTCCAAGCGCCGAATCAGGTGCTTTCCGTACTGACAGGACTTTCGAGGTCAGGAATACTGAAGGCGAGAAACGAGTTGAAGCAGAGAGGGTTAATTGATTTCAGGGAGCGTGGGACGAAGGCTACCATCTATAAGTTATGCACATTGTCCACATTATCCACAACTATGTCAAATAGTATGCAAGATAGTGTGCAAGATAGTACACAAAAAGGTGTGCAAAATAGTAATCAAAACAGTACGCAAAAAGGTGTGCAAAAAAGTGACACAAAAGAAAGATATAGAATAAGACAAGATAAAAAGAATATCTCTAACGAGATACAAGAAAAGTGCGCCCAAAAATCCGTGCCGGAGGATGTGGCCGGAGCTCTGGAAGATTTCTGTATGTGCCGGGAAGCTATGGGGGTGCCTGTGGCTGCTAATGCCTTGGACTTAATTTTTGAGCGTCTGGAAAATCTGGCTCCCGGAAATCATGCTGTCTGGGTGTCTCTGCTGGAGCAGTCTGTCCGAAAAGGCTGGAAGGATGTTTATCCGCTGGAGGAGAAACCATCAGGGCCACAGAAGCAGAATAAATTTCACAACTTTGAACAACGGGATACAGATTACAACGCCATGGTGGTGGACAAAATCAGGGAGCGTCTGGGGGTGGAGACAAATGGATGAGATACGCTTTATAGTACCGGGGATCCCTGTGGGCAAACAGCGCCCCAGGGTGGTGCGCAGTGGAAGCG
>CAYWRB010000337.1:0-3787 GCA_964460025.1 uncultured Hungatella sp. | reverse complement strand
TTCTCCGGCCAATGCTCTGGCTATGGAAACTCTCTGCTGCTGGCCGCCGGAAAGCTGGTTTGGCATGTTTTTCCATTTCTGTACCAGGCCCACTTTTTCTAAGGATTCCATGGCTTTTTCCCGCCGTTTGGCGGCCGGAACTCCTGCGTAGAGAAGAGGCAGCTCCACATTTTCCAACAGGTTCAGTTTGGGAAGAAGATTGTATTGCTGAAAGATAAATCCAATCATCTTGTTGCGGATTTTTGCCAGCTGGTCGTCGGACATCTGGCTTACATCCTGGCCGCCTAAGAGATAGTCTCCAAAGGTAGGCACATCCAGAGCACCGATAATATTCATCAGAGTGGATTTTCCGCTTCCGGACTTGCCTACAATGGCCACAAACTCTCCCCGGTCTATGGTCAGGCTTATGTCATCATTGGCACGTATTTCTTCGTCTCCCATCTGGTATATCTTGCAGATATGATTCAGTTCGATTAATGTTTCCACGATTATCCCCGCTTTTCGTTTGATATACTCTTGAAATTTATAAAAGGCAGCTTGGCTGGCGGCCTTTCGTCTCCTAAGGACGGCCGCCGGGGCCTCCTCCGGAACCGCCGCCCCGGTTTCCTCCGCCCATGCCACCGGGACTGCCGCCCATACCGCCGCCGGGAGCGCCCCCTGCGCCGCCCATACCGCCTGGCATCATGTTGAAGCCGCCGCTTACGGAGGATTCTGCCACATAAACCTCTTCTCCCTCTGACAGGCCGCTTACAATCTCCACATAATCATCATTGATCAGACCGGTCTCCACCTCTACGGCGCGGAAGCCGGCAGGCACGTTTCCTTCGCTCTCAGTGACCGCAGCATCCTTTACATAGACCCGGTTTCCTCTCATAAGGGAATCCACAGGCACCACAAGGGTATTCTCCGCCTGCTCCAGAATAATCTCTCCGTCTACATTCATCCCTGGCAGAAGTTCTCCTGATACATCTAAGGTTACCGTAACCGGATAATTGGTAACGCCATTGGAATAGGAGCTGGCCAGGCTTATGTTGGTTACCGTTCCGGTAAATGTCTGGTCTTCCAATGCATCTGCGGTAACCTTTACCGTCTGGCCCGTCTTCACGCTTCGGATATCCAGTTCATCCACAGACATCTCAAATGTCAGCTCCGACAAGTCATAGATAACAGCCATGGTTGTGGCAGAATTTCCGCCGCTTGATACCTTATCCCCGGTTTTTACGGTTTTGGTTATGACCTGGCCGGAAATAGGCGCCGTGATGGTATAATTTTCGTAATTATCCTGGGTGCTGTCCAGCTTGCTCTGTGCGGATTCCAGACTTTCTTTTGCCTTATCCATGGTATCCTTATAGCCGCGAAGCAGGCTGTCAGCCGTCTTGTCCGTCATTCTGAACAGAGGGCTTCCCTTACTGACATAATCTCCTTCATTTACCAGCAAGGAGGCTATCTCCACACTGGAATCCACATCCGCACTCATAACCGTATTCAGAGAGGGCTCAAAGGTCCCTTCCTGAACGCAGAGAAAATTTCCGATCTGTGCGGTGGCTCTCATATCGGAAGTCAGTCCGCCCGGATTGTTAATCTGCATGGTTATATAGCGTACCAAGCGGCCTCCGGTTAAGGTTTCATCCATATTGCTGATGGCTGTCACCGTGCCGGGAAGCTGCTCACCCGTATCCGACAGAGTGATGACTCCCTCATTTCCAACACCGATATTTACGGCATCCGTGTTTAGAAATGGCAGTCTTAACTTCATCACCTTATCATCATAGATATCTGCCAGCTGAGTATTGGGGCCTACCTTATCCCCTGCCTTTACATGAAGGGTCTTGATATATCCGGTCTCCGTAGATTTGTAGGTATTTCCGCTGTATTCATTTATGGCTTCATTGTAATCTTCCACAGCCAAATCATAGCTTTCCTGGGCACGCTCCACGGAGCTTTTGGCAGAATCCAGCTCTGTTTCCATGGAAGCTCCGTCAATGATATAGAGAATCTGCCCCTTTTCTACCTGATCTCCCTCCTCAAATTCCGCCGAAATCACTTCACCGGAAACCAGGGAGGTAATGCTGTATGTATTTTTAGGGGAAAGCGTTCCGGATGAGGATAAGGATGAGGTAATATCCATTCGCTGCACCATGCTTGTTCTTTGGGCAGAGGCCTCTGCTCCTGTACGCTGGGTTCTGCCTCGGAAACGGATAAAGGCAGCCGTTCCAACGGCAGCAATGGCCAGTATGCATAGGAGAGGGAGGAGCGGTTTTTTCTTCTTCCTTTTTGGTCTGGGAGTCTCCTTTTTTTCATCTTCTTTCTTTTTAAATATATCTGTCCATTTTATCATGTGGCCACCTCAATCAATAGTCTACGCAGTCAATCACGGTGTAACGATAATCGCCGTCGCTGTTTTGTGTTACCTCGCAGACCAGAATTACGTGATCATCTACTTTATACTCGCCATAGATGGAGAATGCAAACTGCACATCGGAATTCCCCAGGGTGTACTGGGTATCCGGATCATCATCCAAAATAACGGTGGTAGGTGTCAGAACCTCCGTGGAATTATAGTAGATTCCCGACACTTTTCCCCGGATGGCCACCATGGAAGTGCCGGTCTCATCCCCTGCCGAGGCCGAGCTGTAAGCCCATATGGTCTTACTTGCCGTGTTATAGTAAATCACCAGGAACCCTTCCTTTTTCTCAGCCTTCAGCCGTTCCAGAGTAGAAATCTTTCCGTCCAGATAATATGTGGCGTTATCCAGATCAAAGGGCACAAAATCGTCAATACTGTAATCCTTTGGCACCACCTTAGGTCCCTTCAGAGAATTATCGATGATGGTCAGCGGGTTTACTTCCCCGTCATCTGTCAGTTCATAGCCCAGAGTGGTGCAGTAGGCTTTTCCGGAAGTGGTCTCTGTGCGGAGAAGGTTGTAAAACAGATTGATGCAGTCTGTTCTGGTAATCAGCTCCTCCGCCTGTTTTCCGATATCCTCCCCCAAATCCAGATACTGAAACTTACTCCATCTTCCTCCCAGCTGGTCTCCCGTAAAATCATCATTGGTATATCCCAGTAAGGCCAGCAGACCTCTGGCTGCCTCCTGAAGAGTAATCTGATTGTCCGGACGGAAAACACCTCCTAAATACCCGGTCATCCATCCGTTTTCCACCGCAATCTTTATGGCATAGGCATGATTCATATCCGCCGGCACATCTGCAAACACAGCCGTAGTACAGGCCTGGGTTGACACACTTTTATAGGAAGTGGCATTGACCAGCATCTGGGCAAATTCTCCTCTCGTAACAAATTCATCGGCTGCAAGGCTGTTGGTCAAAATTCCACTGGAAATAATAACCTTCCGCCTCAACTCCATATTGCTGGTAGCTTGTGCCGTAAAAGGCGCCGCTATGGTTAGCAGAGCGGCGGCCGCCATGGATACGGTGATTTCAATTCTGCTTCTCATCTCATATACTCCTCTCAAATAATTTCCTTACCGATAATTTCCCTTAAATTTCCTTTGCATGATCTCTTTTACCTTACCAGGATTTTGTGTTCATTTTGTGTTTATTTTGTGACCGATTTTCCATTTTTTAGAGGGGAGGTGCGTCAACCATTTTTTAGGGGCGTAGGTGTTGACAGACTGCAGACTATTTTTTATAATAGTGAAAGTGATATTATCAAATTAATAATATCAGATTGATAATATTAAAATGGTATTAAGATGATGATATCAATAAAGGAAAATAGAGGATATGACAAAGGGGGGACATGACGAATGGTTTACAATTTAGAGGA
>CAYWRB010000336.1:0-3789 GCA_964460025.1 uncultured Hungatella sp. | reverse complement strand
GTTATAAGAAAAGATTGTAGATTGTTTAAAAAGATTATGAAGAAATTCTTAAGATGCGCTATGATCTGGTGTGTGGGAAAATAGTTTATTCACAGAAGATCAGGCAGCGATTGATGGATAGGAAAACGGAAAAGGAACAGACAGAAGAATGGCAGTTTGCTCTGGTTTTGAATATCTTAAATATAAGAAATGTTTCAGGGTATGAAAATTGAATCAGGCAAAACAGTTTATTCACTGCAATGGCCTGTCCTGCCAGGGGTATACCGGACAGGGGATTGGAGTGGCTATTTTAGATACGGGGATTTATCCCCACATAGATTTTGGTGATCGGATTACTGCTTTTTATGATGTCTTAAGGAGGAGGCCGATTCCTTATGATGACAATGGGCATGGCACCCACATCTCGGCTATCATAGGGGGAAGCGGAGAGGCGTCTGACGGAAGATACAGCGGCATGGCTCCTGGCTGTAACATCATTTCCGTGAAAGTGCTGGATGCTAAGGGGAATGGGTTTGCATCGGATGTACTGGCGGGACTTAGGTGGATCAGGGAAAACAGAGAGAGGCTGGGAATACGGATCGTCAATATTTCCGTTGGCTCTTATTCCAGGAGAAATATGTCTGAGAATTCCGCATTGGTGCGGGGAGTGGATGCGGCTTGGGATGACGGACTGGTGATGGTGGTAGCGGCAGGGAACAACGGTCCGGGCCGTATGACAGTGACTACGCCGGGAATCAGCCGCAAGGTCATAACCGTAGGCTGCTCAGACGACCATAAAGAGGTCAATGTTATGGGGAATCGGATGATTGATTACTCAGGACGGGGACCTACGGGGGCATGTATCTGCAAGCCGGAGATTATCGCTCCTGGTGCAGGGATTATCAGCTGTTCCAACAGCGCCACACAATATTCCGCAAAAAGCGGGACTTCCATGTCTACTCCCATTGTGGCAGGCGCTATCGCGCTTCTTCTGGAGAAATATCCGGAGATGACCAACAGGGATGTGAAACTGAGACTGCGGGAACGGGCGGTGGATCTGGGGCTTCCCAGAAACCAACAGGGGTGGGGGCTTTTGGATGTGGATAGGCTTTTGGCGGATGAGGTGTGAAATATACTTTAACATATCATAGATCAACGAAGGGGCTGTCGAAAGATAGCCTCTTTTAGTCGAAGAAAGTATTTTTTACCCCATTATGCTATAAAATTTATCCTTGAATAATTATTATTGTGTTGACGTGAAATGGCAGATAAAGATTTGCTTCTAGCCAAAGCGATGCTTATTCATTCCGCTAAAATGAATGCAAGAGGACTGATTCATAGGATTGAGATGACTATTGCAGACAATGGCAACTCTGTGATAGAATTTAAAGAAAAACAAGGCGGCTGAGGTACATAAGAGATGGCATATCCTGAATTGATATATCTATATATAGAGGATTTCGGTTACTGCTTTCATAAACAGGAGTTTGTGTTCTCATCAAACTATGACGTCCGGTATGCGAAAGAGGGGGATCGCACCCTGGCCATTATGCCAAAGGAAAATCTGTTTCAAGGAATATATGGGGCAAGTATCGCGAACATCAGCCTTCTGGTAGGGAACAATGGAAGCGGGAAGACCAGCGTCATGGAGCTGCTGGTCCAGCCTGAAACCTTTGCAGAAAACCTTAGGAGAAAGCAGCCCAAGAAAGCGACCTCTATGGGCTGGTTCTCCGTGTATGCGGTGGATGTCCCGGACAGGGGGGAATCCCGGCAGACGACTTATTATCTGGAGGGATGGAATGCCAGGCTGGTTTCCAATTTCATAGAGAAGTCCACAGGAACAGCAGAGAGATATTCCTGCTATTTCGCTATGCGGGGCAGGGAACTGACATGCCTTTCAAGGGGCAATATTACGGACAAGCTCCAATTATATTACCGTCCGGTAAGCAATCGCCCTTTTTCTATTCGCAGAAGAGTGGACAAGGGAGTGATGAAGTGTGTGGTGAAGCAGGCAGATCCATGGAACTTCTTTCAGTTCATCTGCGTGAACAGGAGACGGATTGATGAGACTGTCCATACGGAGAATGTGGAATTCTCTATCAAATTGGACGGCAAAGCCTATTCAGGGCAAAAATCTGAGCTCAGAGGGTTTCAGGGGACAAAGGCCCGCTTCCTGCTCAACCTGCATTGTCAATTCAAGACAGAGCTGGAAAATGCTCTGGTGTCGGAGGATCAATTGATACAAGAAATGGTATCCGGTATTGACTCTGGCATGGCAGGTTTGCCAAGGGAAGTGCTGGAGCTTTACTACAGGATGCTTCGCAAGGCAGGGTACGGCGATGTCCTGGTACTGAAAAGGTATGATGAAAGGATGAGCAATCTCTCAAAAGACGTCATGCCCCCATGGTTCCGGCAGGAGCAATCCGACGAAAAGAAAAAGCTGATGCAAGATTTCCGGAGATATGCGAAAATGCTGGCAGCCCTATCACAGATGGATGAGAAGTATTTTTCCAGTGATCAGCAGGTGGACATACCGGCGCTGGAGTCTTCGCTTTTTGACAATATGAAGTGGATTTTCGACTTTTTTAGAGAGTATAGAAGAGAGGGTGGATATCGCAAGGACTCACTGGATACGCCCTCCATCCGGTGCGAATACCGAAACCTTAGCGAGGGGGAGGAGGCTTTCCTCCAGTTCTTTTCCAGCGTGGTGCAGAGTGTGGAAAGGATGCCAAAAGAGAACCATGATATCTACGGAACCAGGATTCTGCTCCTGGACGAACCGGACCTGAGCATGCACCCTGAGTGGAGCCGAAGGTTCTTGAATAATTTGACAAGGATGCTCTCAATGGCATGGGGAAAAGAGCGCACAGCTTATCAGATAGTCGTATCCACCCATTCCCCATTCATGATATCGGATGTGCTGAAGGAGAATGTGCTGTGTTTCCAGCGGGAGCAGGAGAGCGGGTCCATCCAGGTTCATCCGTCCGGATATGGACTATTGAGCAATATCCACGACATCATGGCGGATACGTTTTTTCTAAGCTCACCGTTTGGGGAACTGGGGAATGATATATTCGAGGGGAAGATCATCAGAAAGATTAAAGAACTGAAATCTGTGGATGATCCGCAACTCCCTACAATCCTGGCGTATGTCTCCGCAATCGGGGATCCTTTCATCTGGTCACAGGTGAACTCGATGCTACAGGACAAGCTGCAGGAGATGGGTGGTGCCAGGGAGGATAACAGGCAGAAGCGCATCAGGATACTGGAAGAAGAGATAAGGCTGCTAAGGGGGATGAGCTCAGATGATGTATCTGAAGGATGAAGGGATTGCCCTCATAGAAGAAGACTACAGACAAAAAATAATACCGAACATAAAGAAGGCATTCGATCGGGAGAAGCCAGACTTTTCGGCAGCTTTCGTTGCTGCCTTGACCAAAGGGAATATTTTGGATGGCAGTGGAGCGCTGGATGGAAGCTTTTTGGATGCCCTTTTGTCCCGTCCTATTGAGGAGTTAGCATACAAATGGGCTTGGGCGGGGATATATCTGGATATGGGAAGGATGGTATACTGCTACGGGAGGGAATATGAAAAATGGAAAGCCGCCTGTAGGGAGATGGGCCATGCAAGGCATATATACTATAAGGAGAAGAGGCGGGAATATCTCAAATTCCACAATATCGGTACAATCATTGCAGAATATCCACTAAGGACCGTGACGCCAGAACAGGCCTGTGAAAGCGACAAGGAGATGCTCATCCTGCTGGGGGCATATAAGGATCTTTTCGAAGGCTGGAATGGCTACTTGG
>CAYWRB010000335.1:0-3789 GCA_964460025.1 uncultured Hungatella sp. | reverse complement strand
CGTCATCCAGATCCTTGGCATCCTCGCCGTCAATGGTCACCGTAGGAAGATGACGCAGATCCATCCTTCCCTCCAGTTCCCTGTCATCCACCAGATCCGGCGTCCACATGGCCTGCTTCATCACCTCCTCCGGAAATTCCTCCGGCAACTCGTAGGCTTTGATGATAGACAAAATATCCGTTCCCGGATCATTGACATGGCCGATGATCTCCATCACCATGCCCTCCGGCTTCTTTTTGTCTCCGCCAAAATCCGTTACCTTTACCACCACCTTATGGCCGGTAACCGCCCCCATGTCCATTCCCTGAGGAATAAAAATATCCTGGCTCAGCTTCTGGTTATCCGGCAACACAAAGCCGAAGCTTTTATTCTTCTGATAATATCCTACGACCGTTTTATTGACATGTTCCAGGATGCGGACCACGGCGCCTTCCTGCCTGCGCCCGGTATTCTCCGACTCCACGGCAATCTGAACCCGGTCCCCGTGCATGGCTCCCAAAGTTTTCTCCGCCGGGATAAACACATCCTCCTTCTGCCCCTCTATGGTAACAAAGCCAAAGCCCTTGGCATGGCCGCAGAAAATCCCTATGGGGGCAAATTCATCCGGTTTTCCGTACTTTCCCTTTTTCGAAACGCCTATCTTCCCCTCCGACACCAGAAGATCCAGAACCTCCTTAAGTTCTTCTCTCTGATGTTTGGGAATATTTAAAAGCATGGCCAATTCTTTTAATTTCATGGGAGTATAGTTCTTGTCATGAACCAGCTCCACAAGCATCTTTTTTCTCTCTTTTAATAATTCCTCTGTCATAATCCCTCCGATTTTACATGAAAAGTTCCGACGCCTGGCAGGCGGCATCCAGGCGCATGAAGGTTTATATCCCCAACAAAACGATTCCCCATCTGTGTAGAAAAAAACACCCTTGTTGCCAAGAGTGTCTGTTTCGTATCTTACCAGATTATATTGAGTATCAACGCCAGTAAAAGAACCGCAACAGCGGCAAACTTCGTAAACTTCTCCAAAGTTCCTTCCATGGAACGTCCTTTATTCTTCCCCCAGTAGCTGTCTGCCATACCACTGATAGAACCAAGACCCTGAGATTTTCCTTCCTGGAGCAGTACAATCACGGTCAGAGCGATACATATAAGAACAAACACTACGACTAATAATACTTTCAGCATGCTTTCCTTGCACCTCCTATAGTCAAACACCATGATTCTAACATACTTTTCCGGAAAATACAACCTTTAATCCCATTTTTCCGCAAGAAGAAATTCACTCCGTCCCGCTGCCCTCCGGCATCCTGCCGTTTAAATCATCCTGTATCCGCAGAAGCTGGTTGTATTTTGCTACGCGGTCGCTGCGGCATGGGGCTCCTGTCTTGATCTGTCCGGCATTGACAGCCACTGCGATATCCGCAATGATAGCATCCTCTGTCTCGCCGGAGCGGTGGGAAATCACTGTGGTATATCCTGCCTGCTTTGCCATGTGGATGGCTTCAAAGCTTTCCGTTAAAGTTCCGATCTGATTTACCTTTATGAGGATGGAATTGGCAGCCCCCAGCTGGATTCCTTTTTTCAGACGTTTTGTATTGGTCACAAACAGGTCGTCTCCCACCAGCTGGATGCGGGAACCCAGGGTATTAGTCAGCATCTGCCACCCTTCCCAATCTTCCTCATGGAGACCATCCTCTATGGATATAATAGGAAATTTCTCTACCAGACTGCTGTAGTATTCCACCATCTCTTCTGCTGTCCGCTCCACCCTTTTTCCGGTCATCTGGCTCTCTCCCGGAAAGACATAGACTTTCTTTTCCTCATCATACAATTCGCTGGATGCAGCATCTATGGCAAATTTTACCTGCTCTCCCGGACGGTATCCGCTTAATTTCACGGCATCTACCAGATAGGTCAGTACCTCCTCCGTGTCTTTTAAGTTGGGGGCAAATCCTCCTTCATCGCCTACTGCCGTAGAGTAGCCGCTGGTCTTTAAAAGCTTCTTTAAGGTGTGATAGATCTCCGCACACATCTGAAGCCCTTCCGAAAAACTCTCCGCTCCCACAGGCATAATCATAAATTCCTGAAGATCCACCGTATTGTCGGCGTGTACTCCGCCGTTTAAGATGTTCATCATGGGCATCGGCAGCTGACTGGCCGCAATTCCCCCTAAGTATCGATACAGCGGCATCTCAAGGGCATTGGCGGCAGCCCTGGCTACGGCCATGGAGACACCCAGAATGGCATTGGCTCCCAGCTTTCCCTTGTTGTCAGTTCCGTCTGCCTCCCTTAAAAGGGAATCAATCCTCTTTTGATTCAGTGCCGATTCAAAGACAATGGAATCCGCCAGTATGGTATTCACATGCTCCACCGCTTTTTTCACTCCCAAGCCGCCAAAGCGCTGCCCTCCGTCCCGCAGTTCCACTGCCTCGAATTTTCCTGTGGACGCACCAGAAGGTACCGCGGCACGCCCCATGGCTCCACCTTCCAGACGGACCTCCACCTCAACCGTAGGATTTCCCCTGGAATCCAAAATTTCCCGCCCCAGAACATTGGTGATCTCAAACTTATCGTACATAAAAAATGGCCTCCTTATTGTATTTAGACATAATCTGCCAATCCTTATAAGGATAACCATTTTTCTGGAATTTATTCCTTAAAAACAAGTAAAGGCACCGTCTATTATGAAGTCCGAGCCTGTCGTAAAGCTGCTGGTATCTCCTGCCAGATAGACGCAGATAGACTGCAGTTCTTCCGGTTTTCCCATTCTTCCCACCGGTGACATCTGGTTCCACTGCTCAATCAACGGAGCCAGAGACGGTGAGCTTAAGGTAAGCTCCGTCCCGATATATCCGGGGCTGATACTGTTTACCCTCACACCTCTCTTTGCCCACTCGATGGCAAGAGATTTGGTCAGCTGGATGACTCCGGCCTTAGATGCGTTGTAAGCGCACTGAGGCTGCGGAACATTGACAATATGGGCAGACATGGAGGCTGTATTGATGATGGAACCGCCTCCGTGGGCGAGCATATATTTTCCTGCCGCTATATCTGTGAGAAAGATTCCGTTCAGGTTGATGTTCATGACCTTCAGCCACTGGGCGTATGTCATCTCCTCCGCCGGTGCGTTGATGCAGATGCCTGCATTGTTGTGACAGAAATCCAGACCGCCAAGTTGGGACGCGGCCTGTTCCACCATGCGGTTTACCTGATCCTCGTCCGTACAGTCACAGGCAATGGCAATGATATGCCTCCCTGTCTGTTCTGCCAGCTCCCTGGCAGTTTTTTCGGCCTCCTGCCCGTCAATGTCCACCACCGCAATGTCCGCCCCAGCCTCTGCAAAGGCGGCTGCCGTACACTTGCCAATCCCTCTGGCTCCTCCTGTGACAAATCCTTTTTTGCCATCCAGCCTCATTTTTTCAATGATTCCCATGAGATTCCTCCTTTTCTTGAACACTCCTACGCCCTCAGCTCGATGCCCATACCTCTTAACCCATGAAGAATCTTTTCCATCACCGCATTCACTTCTTTATCCTCCAGGGTATGGTCCTTTGCCCGGAACGTGATGGAATAAGCCACGGACTTATATCCGGCCAGAATCTGCGCTCCCTCATAAATATCAAACAAATGATAGCTTTCCAGAATCTTTCCGCCTCTCTGCGCGATCATGTCCTCAATCTGACCTACCAGAACATTTTTCGGAACCACCATGCTGATGTCCCTGGACACTGCCGGAAATCTGGCGATTCCCTCATACTTCCTGTCAAAGGTGGTATAGCCCATCAACGACGGCAT
>CAYWRB010000334.1:0-3789 GCA_964460025.1 uncultured Hungatella sp. | reverse complement strand
AAGGGGTTTGTGCTGGGGACGACCCTTCTTTTTGGCAAAGGAAAACCTTATGGGGAGACATTGAAAAATATACGGGATTTGAAGTTTTGACAAGGGGCCTGCCCGGGGAAATGTACTGTTTCACAGCCTTCGATATTGGTCGAAGGCTGTTTGTTATGGAAGATGCTGATATAGTATTTTGTTTACTTATCCCGGTCATAATGCTAAAATAGACTTATGGCTTTTGCATAAATGATGGGAGGTAGCAGAATGAGGCGCAGGTTTAACACCACAGGTTGCTGTAGTCCGAAAAGACATTATATGGTAAGGCTTGACGGAAGGTTAAAGAAAATTAAGGAAGATTATGTGGATGAGGGAAGCTATTTTATTATTAACAGAGGACGGCAGTATGGAAAAACTACCACATTGAGGGCGTTGGAAGAATACTTAAAGGAAGATTATCTTGTTCTGTCCCTTGATTTCCAGGAAATCGGGACAGAAGATTTTGCAGATGCTTCCGTTTTTGTAAGAGCCTTTGGTCGGGCGGTTATGGAGGCATTTGCTATCATGGGCATAAGCGATAAGGAGGAGTTTTTAAAACCCCTGGCAAACCTGGCAGGCAAGAAAGAAGACAGGAGCCTGGCGGAACTGTTTTTCTGTTTGAGCAGGATGTGTGCCATAGCGCCAAAGCCGATGGTAATGATGATAGATGAGGCTGACAGCGCGTCAAATAACCAAGTGTTCATTGATTTCCTGGCGCAGCTGAGGGGATATTACCTGAAGCGGGATAAAGCGCCGATTTTCCATTCGGTAATCCTGGCTGGGGTATATAATATCAAGAATTTGAAATTAAAACTGCGCCCCGAATCTGAGCATCAGTATTACAGCCCTTGGAATATCGCGGCAGATTTTAAAATTGATATGAGTTTTTCTGTCAATGAGATTGTGGATATGCTAGAAGAATATGAGGCTGAGTATCATGTAGGGATGGATACACAGGCAATAGCCAAGGAAATCTATGCATATACATCGGGCTATCCGGTGTTGGTATCATCAATCTGCAAACATATTGATGAGGATATTCTTAATAATGAAGTGGATGAAGGTTTGGAGGAAGCCTGGTCAAAAGAAGGTGTTGAAAAAGCTGTAAAGATGATATTGACTGATCATACTCCGTTGTTTGAGAGTATGATCAGGCATCTTGATGAATATCCCCAGATGAAGCAGATGTTCCAGGCGATGCTGTTTGAGGGAGAAGAGTTTGCGTACAATCCATATACAAAAGAAATCAGCTTGGCATGTATGTTTGGTTACTCAGCTGTCAGGGGAGGGAAAGTGCAGATTGCGAACCGCATTTTTGAAACACGTCTTTATAACTATTTCCTTTCGGAAGAAGAATTGACAAGTGTGATTGGTAACATGGCAAAGCGTGATAAGAGTTATTTTATTTATGGTGGGCGGCTTGATATGGATACCGTGTTAGAAAAATTTGTGGGATACTTCAGTGACATATACGGCGGCAATGATGACAGATTTATTGAGACTTACGGACGCAAGCTTTTCCTGCTGTACTTAAGGCCCATTATCAACGGCGTGGGGAATTATTATGTTGAAGCGCAGACAAGGGACGCAAGACGTACGGATGTCATTGTGGATTATGCAGGAGAGCAGTTTATTGTGGAACTGAAAATCTGGCACGGCAATGAATATAACGAAAGAGGCGAGAGGCAGTTGGCCGATTATCTGGAATACTACCATAAAGACAAGGGATATATGCTGAGCTTTAATTTTAATAAGAATAAAAAAACAGGGATGAAAGAGATAAAGCTAGGGGACAAGACCATTGTGGAAGCAGTTGTGTAAGGCATTAGGAACTTCGGGAGAGGCTTATAATGTGGTGGATGAAGAGTTGGATATTACCTTAAAGGAATTGGCAGGATTACTGGCCGGATGGAGCACTAGGTTGATTCAGGTGATTTTTGATTTCCCTTATTGAATATAAGTCCGATGTAGATTATAATGTAGTCATAAGGCAAGGGCACGCCCCCCCTTGGGGCACCTGCCAAGTGATAAGATAACGATAGATGTTTCGGTATATACCATTTATGTGGGAAGATGATGGACGTGAGGGAAAAAATCTCTTATGTCTGAGATGGTTTTTGCCGAAAAAAATAGTAACAGACAGCAGAATGGAGGAGGGAAAACCGATGGATAAAAAGGCGATAAGGTATTGGGGATTGATCTTGTCTGCGTTGCTCCTGACTCAGAGGCCCTTTGCTGCGGCAGGCTCCATTCCGACAGCGACTCCAAGTACGGTAGAGAAGCAGAGCGCAAATACCGTAAGGGCGTATGAAGGGGAAAGAGACGCCAGGAATGATGTAATCCGGGTGGTGATGCCGGTGGATGTGGAGCATGTATTTGATTTTATTATGGATCCCCAGGAGTTGATTGCTCAGACGGAAGCCGCAGCGTATGACGGAAGCCGGTTTGAGGAGGATGCTACCCTGTTTTTCAAGCGCTCGGATGAAGAAGCAGAGGCGGATTACAGCAGTGCCAGCGACTCCGTAACGATTGCCAATAAGGGGGAGGAGGATGTGATGGTTACCGTGACTGCCAGAATCTCCCCTGATTCGATTTCTGGGATTATGATGAGTGATGACCCGGAGTTCCCGGATGATGAGGAAGCCAGCCTTTACCTTGCCCTGACGGATGGGGATATTACGGTGCCTGTGGATATTGAAAACGGAGCGGTAATTGAAGCAGATATACCTGGTGTTTTTGAGGGGGAGGAGCCCAATGAATATTCATTTCAGCTGATAGGTGCGGTAAACAGAAACGGAGACTGGTCGGAAGCGGCGGATGTAGTTCCGGAGATAACGGTTACCTGGAGGGTAAGTGCGTATGAAACGGATGAATTAGACGAATATCTATTGAACGAAATAGGACCGGAAGCGAAGGAAGGGCTGTCCGATACCGTGGAGGGCGATGAACCAAAGGAAAGCAAACCGGCGGAGAATTCGGATGGTACAGGAGAAAGCGGTGTACCGTCGGAAAGCAGTACGGCAGCAGAACAGGCAAACGGGGAAAGCGGTTCGAACGTGGAAGAGAGTGTGCCGGCGGAAAGCAACGGGGGCGGTGGAGATAGCACGGCAAAGAATGATGAGAGCAGTTCAGCCGGTGAAAGCAGCACAGGAAAACATGAGGAAGGCATCGGGGCTGATGGAAGCAATACAGCAGAGAGTGGGGGAAGCAGCAGCCCTGGTGGAAGTACGGGAGGAAATGGAGAAGGTGTGATAGGAGAAAATCCGGGAGCAGAAGAGGGTGGTGTTTCCGGGGGAGACACGGGAAAGAACGAGGGCAGCAGCTCTGAAGGAAATGCAGGAAAGAGCGAAGGCAGCAGCCCTGAAGGAAACGCAGGGAAGAGCGAAGGCAGCGTCTCCGAAGAAAATACAGGAAAGAATGAAGGCAGTGCTTTCGGAGAAAATACCGGAGAGAATAAAGCCGGTGCCTTGGAAGGAAATACCGGGGGGAATGAAAGCGGTATCTTCGGAGAAAGTGCCGGAAGAAATGGGAGCAGTGTTATAGGAGAAAATGCAGGAGAGAATGGAGGAAGTACTTCCCGGGAGACTGCAAGAGAAGATAAAGGCGGTATTTCCGAAGGAAATTTGGAAGAGAGTGGAGGCAGTATCTCTAAAGAAAATGTATGAAAGATATAGGAAAGATATAGGAAAGAATCCGGCCCCTTTGCCGAAGTAAAACTTCAAAAGGGACCGGATTCTGTTATAGTTTAGCTGAAGCCTGGACCACAGT
>CAYWRB010000333.1:0-3798 GCA_964460025.1 uncultured Hungatella sp. | reverse complement strand
TAATGAGTCCGGGCATATGCTGACGGGATGGCTGAACTTAAACGGAAAATACTATTACCTGAATCCTTCCAATTCCGGAAGAATGGTGGCCAGCACCACCATGACCATTGACGGCATCTCCTACACGTTTGATTCCAGCGGTGCTTATCAATCCAACAATTATGGAGCTCCGACAAACAAAAACTCCATAACAAATAGTCCTGTAAATAATAATTCTAACAATGTAAATAACTATGGGCCAGGCGGAAACAGTTCTTACACCCCTTCCACGTCTCCGTCCTCCCCATCCGGCAGTTCCACCACCCCCGGCGGCTCCAGTTCAGGTAATCATACGACTCTGGTACCCGGGATGACCGGCGGTCCGGGATGATCAACATATCCAAAAGGCCTGCCGCAATATAGATAACCAATCATCTATATTGCGGCAGGCCTTTTATGGCAGAATCTTAATCAGTAAAACAGTCTGTTCACCGCACTGAAAATTCCTCTGAAGGAAGCTCTGGTAATGTTGGAGCTGATTCCCACACCGTAAGTTACCTTCTTGCTCTTTACATCCATCAGATGAATGTAGGAAGCCGCCTGAGCTCCGGAACCGGAAGTCAGTGCATGCTCATTGTAATCCAATACGCGTATCTCAATACCCAACTCTTTCTCAAGGCCTTTCTGCATGGCATCAATAGGGCCATTGCCCACGCCTTCGAATTGTTTCTCAATCCCATGGTTGGTATAAGTCACTTTGACCAAAGTTGCAAACGCGCCGTCATCCGTCTCCGTATCATGGATCTGGCATCTGCGGAAATGAATCGGCTCCTTACGCTCCGTATAATTATTGCGGAACTCCTCCATAATCTGTTCCGGAGCAACCTCTCCCTGTTTCTCGGAGATGGCCTGAATCACATCCGCAAATTCTTTATGCATGCCCTTTGGCAGACGGAATCCAAAGAAGGTATCCATGACAAACGCTACGCCGCCTTTGCCGGACTGGCTGTTGATTCTGACAATAGGTTCATACTGCCTTCCGATATCCGTTGGATCGATGGGAAGATAGGGAACCTCCCAGTACTGGCTGTTTCTCTCCTTAAGCGCCTGCATGCCTTTATTGATAGCATCCTGATGAGACCCGGAAAATGCGGTAAATACCAATTTGCCCGCATACGGATGTCTCTCCGGAATATTCATCTTGGTACAGCGTTCATATACTTCGGCAATCTCACGTACATTCTCAATATTCAATTCCGGATCAATGCCCTGTGAAAACATGTTATATGCCAGCGTCAAAATATCCACATTGCCGGTGCGCTCCCCATTGCCCAGAAGCGTTCCCTCTACCCTGTCGGCTCCGGCCAGCAGCGCCAGCTCCGTAGCGGCCACGCCGCATCCCCGGTCATTGTGAGGATGGACGCTTAAAATGATGCTGTCCCTGTTCTTAAAATGAGTGTTCATCCACTCAATCTGATCCGCATACACGTTAGGCGTGGTCATCTCCACCGTAGACGGAAGGTTGATAATCATAGGATTTTCCGGTGTAGGCCCCCAGGTATCCTGGACAGCCGTACAGATCTCCAAAGCATAGTCCAGCTCTGTCCCCGTAAAACTCTCCGGGGAATATTCCAGAATAATATTTCCGTCAAAATTCCTGGCATACTTTTTCACCATCTCTGTGCCGTCTACGGCTATCTGGGTAATCTCTTCTTTGTTCTTGTGGAATACCACATCCCGCTGCAAGACAGAAGTGGAATTGTAAATATGCACCACCACATTCTTGATTCCCTGAATGGCTTCAAAGGTTCTCTTGATCAGATGTTCCCTGCACTGAACCAGCACCTGAACTCTCACATCTCCGGGGATCATATCGCGTTCTACCAGCTGTCTTAAGAAATCATATTCTATCTGAGACGCCGCCGGAAAACCAATCTCAATCTCTTTAAACCCAAGCTTCAAAAGCAGGTTAAAAAACTCAATTTTCTCCTCCACAACCATAGGCTCTACCAAAGCCTGATTGCCATCTCTCAGATCCACACTGCACCAGATAGGAGCTTTCTGAATCTCCTTATTAGGCCAGGTCCTCTCCGGATAATCTACAACCGGTACTCTCTTATATCTCTGATAATTCAGCAAGTTCATCATTCCTTTTCTTCAAGATTTTTCGTAAAAACAGTTTACCCATTATAACATACCTTTTTATCAATGGCAAGAAGCACCTCTATAGCAGATGTCCCCGCTCCTTCATCACTTCAATCACCTGATCCACATACTTTTCGCAGCTTTCCACGCTGGATGCCTCAACCATTACCCGCACCACCGGTTCCGTACCGGACTGGCGCAGAAGAATTCGTCCGTCATCTCCCAAGGCTTCCGTCACTTTCTGGACTTCCGCCTGAACCATCGGGTCATCCTGGGCTTCCTTTTTGTCCTTCACCTTTACATTTTTCAGAACTTGAGGGAAAATCTCCACCTCTGACGCCAATTTATTGAGAGGCTGCTTTTTCTCCAATACGGCCTCCATTACCTTCAAAGAAGTTAAAATACCGTCTCCCGTGGTGGCATGTTTGCTGAAAATAATATGTCCTGATTGCTCACCGCCCAGACAATGTCCGTTGGTAACCATATTCTCATATACATATTTATCGCCTACGGCCGTCTTTTCATAGGAAATTCCTTCTCGATCCAAAGCCTTATAAAGACCGAAGTTGGACATGACTGTGGTCACTATGGTATTGCCCACCAGCATTCCCTGCTCCTTCATATATTTTCCGCAGACATACATGATCTTGTCACCGTCTACCACCTCACCGTCACTGTCTACGGCAATACAGCGGTCGGAGTCTCCGTCATAGGCAAATCCTACGTCCAGGTGGTGATCCTTTACATACTGCTGCAGCACATGAATATGGGTGGAGCCGCAGTCCGTATTGATATTAAGCCCGTTGGGTTCATTGTTAATCACATGGGTCTCCGCACCTAACGCATCAAATACATTTTTCGCAATCGCGGATGCGCTTCCGTTGGCACAGTCCAAGCCTACCTTCATATTCTTGAAGGAACGGGTTGCAATGGAAATCAGGTATCCGATATAGCGGTTTCTTCCGGCGGCAAAATCAACCGTACGGCCGATCTGGTCTTTCTTGGCATAGGGAATCTCCCCCATCTCCCCCTCAAGATAGCTCTCGATCTTCTCGATGACTTCTTCTTCCAGCTTCTCTCCCCGCTCGTTGATCACCTTGATCCCGTTGTCATAATACGGATTGTGGCTGGCGGAAATCATAATTCCACAGCTAAATTCTTCCGTGCGGACTACATAAGACACGCTGGGAGTCGTAGTCACGTGAAGTAAGTATGCGTCTGCGCCGGAAGCTGTCAGACCGGCTACCAAAGAGTATTCAAACATATAGCTGCTTCTTCTAGTATCTTTTCCAATTACAATACGGCAGCGCTTATCCGGCTCCTTCTGCCCATAGTACCATCCCAGAAAGCGTCCTACTTTAAATGCATGTTCAACGGTTAAGTCCACATTGGCTTCCCCACGGAAACCATCGGTCCCAAAATATTTTCCCATATTCGATCCTCTCACTTTACAATCCTTTTATTTTATGTAGACTAATTTGATGTTAGACACAAATTATTTCTATATTGTAATCAATCCTGTCAAAAATGTAAAGAGTATAATGAAAAGTAACGTAAAAACAATGTTACAGTTTACTAAGCCCGGTGAACGGTAAAAAACAATAACAGTTCAGGGTAAGCCTCCTGAACTGTTATGAACAGTCTGTCTGTAAATGATTCTATGGCCGGCTGCTA
>CAYWRB010000332.1:0-3827 GCA_964460025.1 uncultured Hungatella sp. | reverse complement strand
GCTTTTTTGATAAACCATCTATGTTTTTCAACATAGTGAAACAATTCAAAAGATAGTGTACTGTGATTCTATCTCCATTTCTTAAAATCTAAGATATTACTATAATCAACCATTATCCATAGATTGACAACACAAGAATTTGCTATGATAACCCTATCAAATAGCAAAGGAGAAGGAACTATGACAAAAGAAAAAAAGAACTGTACATTTTCGCAGTTGTGCAGTGAATGGGAAGAATGCGTTCGGTATCAGGTGAAGCCTTCTACGTATGCGGTATATCTTACGATGCTTGAGAAGCATATACTGCCGGAGTTGGGAAAGTACCAGGTGAAGCGGATGAACAACAAGATTGTGGATCAGTTTTTGCAGGATAGGCAGGAGCAGGATCTGTCCTGGAATACCATGCGGTTGATTATTTTCTTGTTGAAGGCGATCCTTCATACCGGGGAGGATAAGGGGATTTATACGGCGGAGAAAATTCATTATTATATTCCGAAGTATAAAAAGCCTTATATGAAGGTATTCGAACGTGGGGATGCGGAGAGATTGATTAGTTACTTGGAGAATTCGGACAGAATTTTTGAGCTGGGGTTGCTGATTTCCATATGTACGGGGATCCGGGTTGGAGAGCTGTGCGGCCTTCAGTGGCAGGATGTGAACTGGGGGAGAGGGACACTCCAGATCAACAGGACGGTTTCCAGGATCCGCAATCCGGAGGCGGATGAGAGAGCGGAAAATGGGACGGAAGCGGATGCAGCCAGGAATTTGGCAAAGACAATTGTTTATATAGGAACCCCGAAAACGGGAACTTCAATCCGGGAGATACCACTTCCGGATTTTCTTATTATAAAGATGCTGGATAACAAAAAGGAGGGATCCTGCTATATCCTGACAGGGACGGAGAGATGTATGGAGCCCAGAGGGGTGCAGCGGAGATTTAAGAATCTTTTGAGAAAATGTAAGATTCCGGATAACAACATTCATTCCCTGCGCCATGCATTTGCGTCAAAATGGATTGAAAATGGGTTTGACAGTAAGGCGCTTTCGGAGATTCTGGGGCATTCTTCGGTGAAGATAACCATGGATATCTATGTTCACAGCAATATGGATCAGAAGAAATCATATATGAACCGAATGGTCTGATTGCTTAAAATAAATAGACAGTGGTACCACAAAGTGCGGAGAAATCCGTGTATCATAAGAGGCGGTATAGAGGCGGCAGCGCCACGGCTTAGGCTGGTGGTGCTGCCGTCTCTGCATTTGGCTGGTTCATTAGAGCCAATTTGTTAAATAAGATAAGTGTTGCCTTGCTTTGACTTGAAAGGCATGTTAAAATGAAAACGCAGTTGTTGAGGCACTTACGGAAAAAGTGAAAGGAACAAAGATCAGCATGAAGAATTTCAACCATTTAAAAAGCATTTTTTGGATTCTGGCAGGGAATACGGTATATGCTTTGGCGGTGACTATGTTTATTCTTCCCAATGGTCTGATAACCGGAGGAACTACGGGGCTTGCACTGTTTTTCTATCATCAGTTTGATGTGCCGATTTATGGATTTGTGACGGTATTTAATGTGCTGATGTTTTTGCTGGGGGCAGTGGGACTGGGGAAAAAGTTTGCATTGACTACCATTGTCAGTACCTTTTACTATCCGTTTATTTTATCAATATTTCAGAAGATTCCGGCGTTGGGACAGATGACAGAGGACAATCTGCTGGCAGTGATATTTGCAGGCCTTTTCATCGGAGCAGGTATCGGAGTGGTGATTCGGGCCGGGGCCTCTACAGGAGGAATGGATATTCCGCCGCTGCTGCTGAATAAAAAACTGGGCCTTTCGGTGTCGGGAACGATGAATGGAATGGATACGGGGATTTTGCTGTTGCAGATGTTTTTTTCAGATAGGGAAAAGATTCTTTACGGAATTTTGTTGGTGCTTATATATACGATGGTGCTGAATAAAGTCCTGTTGCTGGGACAGGCCAGGATGCAGGTCAAGGTGGTGACGGAGCATTATGAAGAAATCAACCAGGCTATTGCCAGTCAGCTGGACCGAGGCGTGACCTTGTTTAAATCCAGAACCGGACATTTGAAAAGAGACGGATATGTGGTGGTCTCGATAGTCAACAACCGGGAACTGGTGCAGTTGAATCAATTGATTCAGGAGATTGATCCCCAGGCATTTATTGTAATCAATCAGGTAAATGAGGTGAGAGGAAGAGGATTTACCCTTAAGAAGGAGTATGATTAGAGGTAGAAAAAGGGGCGGATATGTGCTGAACGGGAAGCATATTTACAACCCAAAGTCTGTTGCGGATGCGGTACGGCGAGACAGAATCAAGAGTTACTGGCAATCATTCAGAGGGGGATTGGAGAAGGAGGTATGATATGGGGATTTATGTAAATCCGGGGAATGCCGGCTATAAAGAGGCAATCAATTCTGAGATCTATGTGGATAAAAGCGAATTGATTTCTTATACAAATCGTGTGTTGAATACGAAACAGAAAAATATGTGTGTCAGCCGTCCACGGCGCTTTGGAAAATCTATGGCGGCGGATATGCTGGTGGCTTACTATAGTAAAGGCTGTGACTCCAGAGGGCTATTTGCTGGGAAGAAGGCGGAAAAGGCGGAGTCTTTTAAAGACTGTTTGAACAAGAAGAATGTGATTCGACTGGATATTCAACGCTTTCTGGAATCAGATAGGGATCTTGATAGTTTTATTTTTGAGATTGAAAGGGCAGTTGTTGAGGAATTAATAGATGAATTTCCGAAGGTTGAGCGAATAGATTTTGATTGCAGACTTAAATTTGCTCTTGGCAAAATTTTTAATCAGACCGGAGAAGGGTTTGTTTTTATTATTGATGAGTGGGATTGTGTGTTCCGGATTGCCAAGGACCGTCAGGATGTACAGAGGGTGTATTTGGATTTTTTGAGAGGGCTTTTTAAAGGGGCGGAATATGTAGATTTGGCCTATATGACGGGGATCCTTCCAATTAAAAAATATGGGGAACACTCAGCAATTAACATTTTTGATGAGTACTCCATGCTTGAACCAAGGAATATGGCAAAATATTTTGGTTTCACACAGGAGGAAGTGAGGGAACAGTGCAGACAGCATAAAGTAGATTATTTGGAGGTTGAAAAATGGTATGATGGATATCAGCTGGGGGACTTCCATATTTATAATCCGAAATCTGTTGTAGACGCACTGATTTGGAAAGCATTTAAAAGCTACTGGACCGGTACGGAGACGTATGAGGCGTTGAAGATATATATTGACTTAAATTTTGACGGTTTGAAAGAAGCGATTATTGGGATGATTAGCCATGTACGATGTAAAATCGACCCGTCTACCTGCCAGAATGATATGACTACCTTTAAAACAAGGGATGATGTCCTTACATTGTTGATTCATTTGGGATATCTGTCATTTGATGAAAGAAATTCGGAAGCATTTATCCCGAACCAGGAGATAGCCCAGGAATTTTTGAGGGCAGTAAAGACAGGAGGCTGGGACGGCGTCGTACAGGCGCTGCAGCGTTCGGACAGACTGCTTCAGAATACCTGGGAGATGGATGGGAGTGCGGTAGCAGAGGGAGTGGCGGCAATTCACAATGAGACGGCATCCGTTCTAAAGTACAATGATGAGAATTCTCTTACCTGCACGGTGCTTATGGCCTATTATAGCGCCAAGGCATGTTACATGAATCCCATTCTGGAATTGCCGTCAGGAAAAGGCTTTGCAGATGTGGTTTATCTGCCCAAGAGGGATGTGGATAAACCGGCGTTGGTTGTAGAATTGAAATGGAATCAATCCGCAGCAGGAGC
>CAYWRB010000331.1:0-3861 GCA_964460025.1 uncultured Hungatella sp. | reverse complement strand
TAAGAGTTAATCGCCGCTATGTTGTGTTGAATAATCATAAAATGTTCCTCCTATTATTTATGATTGGATTGCCTACAGGAACTTCCCTGTCCCCGCTTCATTCTTTTTCAAGGAGGGCCAACCTTGAAAAAGTCTGTAAAGTATTATTATGGTAAATCTTACCTTACATTTTTATTTATCGTCACCTTTTGAAAAAGT
Source organism: uncultured Hungatella sp. (assembly GCA_964460025.1). GTDB lineage: Bacteria > Bacillota > Clostridia > Lachnospirales > Lachnospiraceae > UBA3402. Next base: position 3,663 of record CAYWRB010000331.1, on the reverse strand, counting down.
ATAAGTCTCTTTTCCAGTTTTTTGCGAATTAACAAAATCTAATTCTACTGAAGAAGACTAAGTGCCGACTCAATCGTTGCATTGGCTTGAGCCGCCATGGAATTGGATGCCTGATAAAAAATGTTCTCCTTCGTATACTGAGTAAATACATCCGCCATCTGAGTATCACGTATCCGGCTCTCCGCTGCAGTCATATTCTCTGACGTAACATCCAGATTCTTAAAGGTATGTTCCATATGATTCTGAGCCGCGCCAAAATCCGCACGAATATCAGATACCGCCTCAATCGCCTTATCAATCCATTGTACGGATTCGTTAGCCCCGGCCTGCGTCGTAAAGTCTGTCTTGTTAAGCAGCAATGCAGAACTGCTCATATAATAACGTGGTACATCCAATGTCTCATACTTGGAATGTCCGATCTGCATCGTAATATCCGGATCCTCTTCCGATTTCTCCGGCGGAACGAAAGGTGCACCACCATTCTTCGCCCTTTCAATCACAGGATCCCCTGTTGCCGGATCCGTCTCAACCTTATCAAACAACGGAATATCCGCAAAATCCGTAGTCTCTCCAATCCGGTCGATCTCATCAAGAAGTTCCTGTCTCTCGAAATCCAGATTCTCTCTTGCCGCAGTTGTGTACGTACTGTTAGCCGACTGAATCGCCAGCGTCTTCATTCTCTCCAGCATAGAGTGAACTTCCATCAGCGCTCCATCGCCTGTAGAAGTTAAACCAATACCGTCATCGCAGTTCTTCATCGCCTGATTCAGGCCGCGGATCTGGCTTCTCATAGATTCTGAAATTGCCAGTCCTGCCGCATCGTCACCGGCACGATTGATGCGATAACCGGAAGACAACTTCTCCAAATTTTTCTTCAGCTTGCCCTCTGCTATGCCTTTATTCCTCGTGGCATTAATGCCCGGTATGTTGTGTTGAATAATCATATCTATCTACCACCTTCCAATCTCTCCATCCGGCTCCCTGGTGGGAAGCTAAGCCGTCGTACTGCATCCACATCCTTGTGTCTGCTTATTATATCGGCGAAAAAGGCTGGTGCATAAGGAAATTTTTTCAATAATGATATTTCTTTCGCTTAACAATAAGGAATACGGTGCCAAGCACAACCGACATAAATTCAGCCACCACAATGGATATCCAGACTCCGTCAATCCCTAAAATCAATGGCAAAACTATGATCGCAATGACCTGAAAGATTAAGCTGCGCAGGAAGGATATAACAGCTGACGTCACCCCGTCGTTCAAGGCAGTAAAAAAGCCTGACGCAAAAATCCCGAACCCCATAAACGCAAAGGACAGGGAAAAAATACGAAACCCGGAAATAGTCAGTTTTGACAGTTCCGCATCATATCCCACAAAAATGTTTGCCAATGGCACTGCAAGAAGTTGTGCGGAAAGTACCATGCCGATGCCGAATATGGTTATCATCATGATACTTTGGCGGAGTATGCCTTTCAATTCCGTATAATTTTTTGCCCCGTCATGATAGCCGACAATCGGGGCCGTGCCGATGGAATATCCAATAAATGCGGCCGAAAAAATCATACTGACATACATCATTACCCCGTAGGCTGCAACACCGTTTTCCCCTGCGTATTTCATAAGCTGGAAGTTGTAAAGCATTCCCACAAGACTCATGGAAATATTACTCATAAACTCCGAAGAGCCATTGGTACAGGCTTTTACGATAGCCCTGCCGTCATAGGTTGTCTTTCCGAGGCGGAGAATGCTGCTGTTTTTTCTAAAAAAATAAAAGAGCGGAATCACTCCGCCAACCACTTCGCTCATTGCAGTGGCAATGGCGGCACCTGCCAATTTGTATTCCTGGGGCAAAAGAAGCACCAGAACAGCATCCAGTATCATATTGGTTGCACCGGAGCAAATTGCAATGGTAAGGCCGAGGTTTGGTTTCTCGGCTGCTACAAAAAAGCTTTGAAACATAACCTGCAGGATAAAAAATGGCAGTACCGCAAGGATGATTCTTGCATATACAACACAATTTTCAAATAATTCACCTTCAGCGCCAAGCATAGCGGATATGGGACGAATAAATAGAAAGCCAAGGGCAGACAATAGGATGCCGATCCCAAAAGCTACATATACAAACAGGGAAAAATAACCGTTTGCTTTTTCTTCATCCCCTTCTCCATATGTCTTTGCTACAATGGCCGTACCGCCGGTGCCAAACATAAAACCAACTGTACCCATAATCATGAGAACCGGCATAATCAGATTGATCGCCGCAAAGGGTGTCTTGCCTGCGAAATTCGATACAAAGAAACCGTCTACCACACTGTAAATCGAAGTAAAGATCATCATTGCGATAGAGGGTAACGTAAATTTTATTAATTTACCATATGTGAAATGGTCTGAAAGCCTAATGTGCATTATGTCCTCCTTGTAAACCAACGATTTGCAAAATCCGCAACTGCTGACGCCAAATCCTTCATATCCCAACTGCTTGTGTTGACAGTCAGGTGATATGCCTCACGCTGGCCCCATGATGAGCCGGAAAGGATTTCCCTTGTCTGGGAGCGCATTTTATCAATCTGCTTCATTTTCTTGATAAGCTCTTTCGAGGTCATGTTTTCCCCTTCACAGGCACGCTCCATACAGCGCTTTACCTTTGCCTGCGTATCCGCGCATACAAAAATGTTGAAGGGATGATATTTTTCCAATATCACATCCGCATTTCTGCCCACAATGATGCAGTCTTTGCCTAATGCGGCAATCTCCTCAATTACCTTTTTCTGCTGAAGCAGAAGATTGACTTTGCTCGACTGTACATAATTCGTTGAACAGAGCGTTTTTTGAAAAGTAACCGGAAAATCCTGCCACCCGCCGCTGCCCAGTTTTCTTTCCACATAATGAACATCCAAACCACTGTTTTTAGAAACGGCGGAAATAATCTCACTGTCATAATAGTCAAACTTCATAATCTCTGCAAGACGCCTTCCAAGCTCACGTCCGCCTGAACCAAATTCACGGCTGATTGTAATAACTTTCATAATCTCTCCTCCATGTTTTCAATCTGTTTGCGAAAACAATGTGTATATTTTTCCATCAGATGAATATAAGTACTGACCTCTTCCTCTGACCATGTGTCAAATGCCTGTATCTCGGCCTTTTGAAGCTTTTCAACGGTTTCCTTCACAAGCTTTCTGCCTGCATCGGTCAGCACTACTTTTTTCGCCCTGCCTGCACACTTCTCTAAATAAAGAATCTTGTCTGCTTCCAAACTGCGGATCGCAGAATTTACCGTCTGCTTGCTGATGCCGGACTTCTTATAAATATCGCTGAGCAGACAGCTTTCGCCTGTATCATAAACCGTATACAAAACAATGGTAACACTGTCCGAAATACCAAGCTTTAAGGACGCCTGATGATAGAGCGCATCTATTTCGGAGCTCAGATAATTGATTTTGTTGATAGCTCTTATTTCGTATGGATTCATTTTGTCACCTCCAAGTATGAAATCGTACTTTCTGTATCATAGTACGATTTCGTACTTTTGTCAATAGCATAAATCAATCTATCAGAAATATCCGTTTTTCACAGCCAAAAACGGCACATGCTTCCGCATGTGCCGCATAAATCAACTTTAAACTATACCTGTGCCGCCGATACGCTACGCCTGATCTGTAC
>CAYWRB010000330.1:2465-3875 GCA_964460025.1 uncultured Hungatella sp. | reverse complement strand
CCGGCGGATAGATCACTCTGGTGCTGTACTCCTGCTTTACAAATTCATATAACTCCTTATAATAAGGTTGTTTAAACTCATCTCCAATAGCCTGAACCCAATCATTTTGTAATGCCGCCATAGTCTTTTTGTCCTTTCCTTTTATAAACGAACCGGCACCCCGTGTCCCTTCAAATATTCTTTCAGCCGGCTGATCTCCAGCTCTTTGTAATGAAACAGGGACGCTGCCAGGGCCGCATCAGCCTTTCCCTTTGTCAGCGCATCATAAAAATGTTCCATTGTCCCCGCCCCTCCGGAAGCGATGACCGGAACAGAAACATGCTCCGCCACCAGAGCATTCAGTTCATTGTCATACCCTGCTTTTGTCCCATCGCAGTCCATGCTGGTTAACAGAATCTCCCCGGCCCCAAGCCGGTCCGCCTCCATGGCCCACTCCAAGGCATCCAATCCCGTGTCAATACGTCCTCCGTTTTTGTAAACATTCCACCCGGAACCATCCTCCCTGCGCCTGGCATCAATGGCCACCACCACACACTGTCTCCCGAACTTGTCCGCAGCATCGGATATCAGTCGGGGAGTATTGATGGCTGAAGAATTGATGGAGATTTTGTCGGCTCCTTCCCGTAATAGGATGCGGAAATCCTCTACCGTGCGGATTCCGCCGCCTACGGTAAAAGGAATAAAAACCGTCTCCGCCACCCTGCGTACCATTTCCACCACGGTCCTGCGGTTATCCGAAGACGCCGTAATATCCAAAAAAACCAACTCGTCCGCACCGGCCTTATCATAGGCCGCCCCAATCTCCACCGGGTCTCCTGCGTCTCTCAAATTTACGAAGTTAACGCCTTTAACCACCCTGCCATCGTGTACATCCAGACAGGGAATGATTCGTTTTGTATGCATATGTCCCTCCTGCTTCCCATTATACACCGCACTTTATGGCTTTCGCTTGCTCCTGCTTCTCATTATACATCCGTACTTCATGGCTTCGATCTTAAGTTTCTATGAAATATTACAGAAATTCTTTAATATCTGAAGTCCCGTCCGGCCGCTTTTCTCCGGATGGAACTGGCAAGCATATACTTTTCCGCATTCCACCGCGGCATGGATATGGGTCCCATATTCCGTAGAAGCCGCCACCACCGTCTCTTCTTCGGCTTTCAGATAATAAGAGTGGACAAAATACACATACTCCCCCTGGCTGATTTCTTCAAACAGCCTGGTTCCCGGTTTTATATCCAGGGAATTCCACCCCATATGAGGAATCTTAAGCCCCGGCTTCTCCGGAATCCGAAGAATTTTTCCTTTCAGAATTCCCAGCCCCGCAGCGCCGTCGCTTTCCTCGCTGCTCTCGAATAAAAGCTGCAGCCCTAAACATATTCCAAGAAGAGGAATCTTCCTCTCCACCAC
>CAYWRB010000330.1:0-2365 GCA_964460025.1 uncultured Hungatella sp. | reverse complement strand
TACGGAATTCTCCTGCACAGAAACTGCTCTCTCTGAAGTCCCCTCTGCCAGCTGGGCAAAGTTTTCATTTACCCGATACAGAAACGATTTCCGATTGAATCTTACGGTCTTTTCAAATGGCCACCGAATCACCGTAGGCGTTTTAAATCCCTCTCCCAGTTCCAACAGCAGCACTCCCTGATTCATGGTGGATGCCAGCCATCCTGTATACTGTCTCCACTGCGGCAAATACCCTTCCTGAATATAATTTTCTGCATCCATGGTATTGCCCGTCATCGGCGCCCCGCAATGAGGGCATATATCATCCGGAATTTCCCCAGGCTCCCAAATATCCTTGGTACATGCCTTAGAACACTGCCTCCAGGTCACATTTCCACAAGGAGCTGTAATCCGTTTCCCGTCTAAAGATGACTGGAAAATCACAGCGTCCGTATTGGTTGTGACTATGAAATAATCCTTGTCCTTCACCAACTGATACAAGGCTTCATAGGCTTCCAAAATCAATCCCCTTTTGCCGTCCTCCCGGATTCCATGAACTGCCTGTATTCCACTGGTAAGCTCCTGTTTCGATCTTTCCGCCGTTTCTTTTTCACCTGTTGAATCCACCTGTACATGATTCTCATGCAGACAGAATTTTTCTGATTCCGGCTCTCCTGTCTCTGTGCCATTCCTGCATACACGCCACTCCTGCCCGATGCCTATCAGTACCTTTTTTGCATGGGACAAACGTTCCTCAAACGAATCATACTCTGCCAGCAAAGGTTCCGGAGGCAAATGTTTCACCTTAAAATCTTTCAACTCTTCCATAAGAAAATCTCTGTTACCATTCACCCAGCGCCACACTCAATGGCATTTCACAGGTGAACAGCAATTTATCCTTTCTTACATGTTGTCCTTGTATTACACATGTATTACACAAAAACTATTATAGAGTTGAAACTTGGAATTGACAATGGTAAAATAGCTTTAGTTTTAAAAAAAGATATGAAGTGTATTTCCATTTAAGAAAATAAGAAGAGGTATCTTATGAACCAGAATCAAGAAAAAGATATGAATCAAGAAAAAAAGAACCGCAGCCGTTTTCTCCTATGTCTGGCTGCCTTGTGTCTTGTTGCGGCAGGTTTTTGGCTGCTCTATCTGAATCTCCGCCCCTCCGCCACCCAGGGCAGTAAAACCATAACTCTGGATGTTGTATATGAGGATTCCTCAACGGAAACCTATACAGCCCGGACAGAAGCAGAATACCTGGAACAGGCCATCTCCGATATGGAGGGAATCACCATCGACGGCACCCGTTCCGAACAATTTGGTCTGATGGTTCTCACGGTCAATGGCGTGGAAGCGGATTACAACAAGAATGGAGCCTACTGGTCCATTTATCTGGACGATACTGCCTGCAACTACGGAGTCAGCCAGCAGCCTGTGGAAGACGGCCAGCATTATCGCCTGGTTTACACGGCCGGAGGGGCCTCATGAGCCCCAGCCGCCGTCTGGCGGAGGACGGGTTTCTTACTGCAACCCTCTTCGCCCTTCAAATCGCCCTCTCCTACCTTCCCAACATCGAAATGGTATCACTGTTTGTGATTCTCTACACCCTTGTCCTGGGAAAACGTGTCATCCCCATCCTTCTGGCCTTCAGCCTCCTGGAAGGGCTGCTGTACGGCTTCGGCGTCTGGTGGGTCTGCTACCTTTATATCTGGCCAATCCTGGCTGGTTTTACTTGGCTGTTAAAAAAATTTCATTCTCCGGACTGGGGATATTGGTTTCTTTCCTGCGGTTTCGGATTGTGCTTTGGATTGCTCTGCTCCATCCCCTACCTGGCAGGCGGCCTGGGAGCTGCCCTCTCCTGGTGGATAGCCGGAATCCCCTTTGACCTGCTTCACGGAATCGGCAACCTGGCAGTGGCTTTTGTGCTGTTTAGGCCTTTTAAGAGGATGCTGTATTACTGTCTGAAGCTGTGAAGGCTGCAGACAAGTTTTTCAATCACGCATTTATGCTTTTTTCGCTTTTTATCATAGACAATGCCAACCAGAAGGATATCACCGGCATATCCTAAATGTCTTATCCATTTCTGCTTTTCGTCCGCGAAACAACCGAGCAGAATCGCAGCCCCGGCTATAGTAAGCCGATATCATATCCGCCGCCATAGACTTCCCAAACCGGCGCGGGCGGCTGACACAAATAAAGCAGTCGGTCTTACCTATCCTGCTGTTTGTATAAGTAATTAAGTCGGTTTTGTCAATATAAATATCACTATTTAAAGCCTTGCAAAATGCCGTGTTTCCAGGATTCACATAAATTCCCACGTTTTCCATTTCCTCTCAGAACCTATTCTGTCATATCTTCCAGACATGCTTCCGACTAG
>CAYWRB010000329.1:0-3882 GCA_964460025.1 uncultured Hungatella sp. | reverse complement strand
CTTAGTACTGTTACGTGAAAACCTGGCGAAAGCGTGTCGGAAGACGTACCATAGTGACTCCGAAGCGGACCTTTCTAAACCAAGTTCAATCCTCGAATTCTCTTAACTGCCGTCTCCGATTCAAATAGTCCGGAAGTTCTCTTTCTACAATCTTCCAAAACCGTTCCGAATGATTCATCTCTCTCCGGTGGGCCAGTTCATGTACGACTACGTAATCCTGCAATTCCTCTGGTAAAAGTACCAGCTTCCAGTTGAAATTCAGATTCCCCTTGGCGCTGCAGCTTCCCCATCTGGTGGCCTGCTCTCTGATGGCGATCCTTCCATAGTCCACTTCCATCTTCTTTGCCCACCATTTGGTTTTCTCCGTCAGCACGTTCCTGGCCTTCTGCCGGTACCCTTGGATCTCCTCATCCGTAAAAACCTGCTTGTTGGAAATTCTCTCCTGCACCTTCTTGTAATTTTCTTCGATCCATGTCTTATGGCTCTCTGCGAATTCTCTGGCTTTGGCATCAGAGACTCTCATGGGGCATCTCACCACAACTTTTCCGTCCCTGGTAACCTGGAGGGCCATGGTCTTTCTTCTGGAATGAACAATGCTGTATTCGATCACAGACAAAACCTTCCTTCCAAAGCCAGAAATTGATCCAGCAGCATTCTGCTGACCCTGGCCCCGAATACGGTGGCAGGGTGGGCGGGATAATACATGGCGTCACTGAAATTTTTGTGGAGCATCACCAGGACATAAGGGCCGTAAGGGGTATAGATGATGCCTCCGTCGTTTCTGCAGGCGTCCATGCTGCCGCTTTTGGAGGCTACATGGATCAGAACCTCATCCGTATTGTCAATATCCATATAAACCGGCGGAAAATCTTTGATAATCATACTGTTGTAATGCTGTTTTTTCAAGATCTCTATCATCTTCTCGTCGGAAGACGGGCTGATCAGCTTCCCCTGGGCCAGCCTTACAAAGATGCTGGCATAGTCTCTGGGGGTGGTGGTTCCCAGCCGATTGCTGCCGTCAAAATGGAGGGTGCTGTGAAGGGCCGTATCTTTGCAGCCCAGCCGCTTTATGCAGGCATTGATGGTATCCATTCCAAGATAATCGATGAGCATATTGGTGGCGATATTATCGCTGACAATGATCATCAGCGTTGCCACATCTTTCACGCGGAAAGATGCTCCGGGCTCTAAAGCGCACATAACGCCGCTTCCGTCTGTTACATGCTCTTCTTTATACTCCAGCATGTCTTCCAGGCTGGCATGGCCTTTCTCAATCTCATCAAACAGGCAGGCTAATATGTACGTCTTGATGGTGCTGGCTGTCTCAAACTTCTCATCCACACCTATGGCGATCACATTGCCGTGAAAATCATCGGCATAGATTCCTACGGTCCCGTCATAGCTTTTTAACTCTGCTTCAATCCTTTTTTCCAGTGTAAATCTTGGATCCATGTTCCTTTCCTCTCTCCTGTGCACATGCTCTTACATACTTCTATTCTGTTTTGAAGATGCTTCCTGCCGCATATAGGCTGTCGGCCAGATCTTTCCTGTACCACTGGCTGTCTGGCCGAAGGCTGTTGCAGACCACGCCTCCGCTGCCTATCTTCCCTGTGGAGTGGATATACATGCCGTCCCCTGTATACATGGCAATATGACCCGGAAAATACAGCAGATCTCCGGGTTTTATCTTCTCTTTGGGTATCTCATGAACCGGGTATCCTTCCATAAGTCTGGCATCCCGGTATGTCAGTATCCCGTTGAGCATATAACTGGTCGAAGTAAGACCTGAACAGTCTATTCCGGCTGTTGACCTGCCTCCCCACCGGTACTGGACTCCCAGATAAGTCCTGGCTGTCTCTACCACATCCCGGCGAAATTGTTCCTCATCTTCGATGTTCCTCTGACATGGCCTGCTTTCCCAGGCTCCTCTCTGTGAAAATCGTTTCTCCCAGAGATACTGATTTCTCATATATCCGGTTCTTCCGTCTGGCAAGCATACTTTGGCCCATCCGGCCTCCGTGGAGTCCCATTCCAGGACCTGTATCAGGCTTCCGCGGAACAGGCAGAGAAGCCGTATCCCCTGAACCTTTGGAATGGAAACCACATCAACGCAGCTTCCGCCTGCTACCATCAGGTTTGAATTCTCCCATGCTTCTGCCTCCGCCTTGCTCCATACTTTTACATCCTCTGCCGGGATGTATCCCGTATAGCCGTAGAACGTCCTTACGGGAAAGTAACCCTTGATCATCTCCCCTGTGATCTCCATAAGCATTCCGTGAAGTCCCTCGTCAGAAATCGCCGAAACCGCCTGGCCCTTGGACTCCTTCACCTGCCCAGGATGCTCATAGACCGTACTGATTGCTTTTTCAACTACACAATATCTCATCCGATTCCTCCCTTCCAGGCAGACTGCTGAAACAGCGGTTCAAGCGGATCACTCCTTCCAGGCCTTTACCTCCGCCTGATTGGCCAGTACGTAATGCTCTGGCCTCATCTCCACCCACTGGGGCGTATCTGCCGAATAGTCATGCATCTCCGGATCATATACCAGAAGCTTTTTTTCTCTCTCATGTCTGGGATCCGGCATGGGAATCGCGGACAGGAGGGCTCTGGTATATGGATGAATGGCATGGGTAATCAGTTCCTCCGTCTCCGCCATCTCTACGATCCTTCCTTTGTGAATCACCGCAATTCTGTCCGTAATAAATCGCATCACTGACAGATCATGGGCGATAAACAGATAGGTGATCTGCCTTTTTTTCTGCATATCTGACAGCAGATTCAGCACCTGAGCCCGAATGGATACGTCCAGGGCGGAGATGGGCTCATCTGCGATGATAAACTCCGGATTCATGATCAAAGCCCGCGCAATGCCGATTCTCTGACGCTGTCCGCCGGAGAATTCATGGGGAAAACGGCTGGAAAACTCGGGAAGCAGCCCCACATCCAGAAGAGCCTGATCCACTCTTGCTTTTCTGTCCGCCTCGCTGATTCCCTTCTCAATATTCAACAGGCCTTCGCTGATAATATAGTCCACCTTGGCCCTTTCGTTTAAGGATGCCTGAGGGTCTTGAAAAATCATTTGAATCTCTTTGATCACTTTCTGATCCAAAGCCTGGGAAATCTTTCCGTTGATCTTATCCCCTTTGTACAGAATCTCCCCCCCTGCTGACGGAACAATCCTCATAATCGCCCGTCCGATGGTGGTCTTGCCGGATCCTGATTCCCCTACCAGGCCGAAGGTCTCCCCTTTATAGATCTTAAAGTTTACCTTCTTCACAGCCTTAAACTTCTTCTTCCGCTCTCCGAAGGTTACCTCCAGGTCCTTAACCTCTAATAAAACTTCCTTTTCTTTCTCCATCAGATCAGACCTCCATTCCGAATCTTTTCCACCACCGGCGGAGGATCCACCTTAGGCGCCCGCGGGTCCAGCAGCCAGGTCTTGGCCTTATGGGTAGGAGAAACCTGAAAATAAGGCGGTGTCTCCAGGAAATCGATCTTAAGGGCTTTTTCATTCCTGGGTGCAAAGGCATCCCCTTTGATCTCCCCGAACAGGTTGGGCGGTGTACCCGGAATGGAAAAAAGGTCCGTCCCCTTCACGCCAACCTGGGGCAGAGACGACAAAAGCGCCCAGGTATAAGGATGTTTGGGATCATAAAAAATATCTTCGCTGGTTCCGATCTCAACGATATCTCCCGCATACATAACCGCAACCCGGTCCGCAATGTTGGCCACCACTCCCAGGTCATGGGTAATCAATATGATAGACAGTTTGTATTTATGACGCAGCGCCTTTAAAAGGTCCAGAATCTGGGCCTGAATCGTCACGTCAAGAGCCGTCGTAGGCTCGTCACAGATCAGTATCTGGGGAGCGCAGGCAAT
>CAYWRB010000328.1:0-3897 GCA_964460025.1 uncultured Hungatella sp. | reverse complement strand
TCCTCCTATGGTAAAACAGGAAAACTCTGTCCCGGCCCCAGCCAGTATCTCCCCGTACTGTTTTACCTGTACCTCCACCCCATCCAGATATCGATCCACAGCCTCTTTGCCCTGGCCTGTCACGGAAAACAGGTTACAGTACCCGCATTTTGTCTGGCAGAAAGGAATATGAAGGTAAAGCCCATGGCCTTTTCCCTTTAAATACTCTCCATAATCCTTTAAATCCACCCCTTCCAGGGAGCGGTAGGCCGTCTTATGGGGGTAACTGTACATATACTGAATATAAATATTTTCCATCTTGCCTCTTCTTTAAGTACTGGTACTGCCTTGCAGAAATAGCGAGTGTCAAATTCACCGGAATCTCCGCAAGGCAGTACGAACCTTACAGGAAAAAATGTTTATAAGGAACCGTATTGACCGCCAAGTGATTGATGCCGTGAAACTGGCAGCCGTCTTCCCCATAGCAGGTGCCGTGGTCCGAACAGCAGATCACAAACGCACCGCCCCGCTTTTTTCTCCATCCTTCAAACAGCCGCCCCAGCTCTCCATCCACATACCGCAAAGCCGCTCCATGGCTCTTCACGCTGTCCTGCCTGGCGCCTTCCAGATAAAAATAATTGGGATAATGGATGGCATCAATATTCAAATACAAAAAAATCCTTTTGTCTTCCTCCGCCTTCTCTATTTTTTTCAACAGAAAATCCACCTGGTTTGTGGTACTGTTTTTCACTGCACACCCAAAGGAAGGGTTCCAATAGCTTTTGTTAAAATACCCTGGGAAAACTTTCCCCAGGTCAGAGCGCTTATCAAAAAATGCCACGCCCCCTACGCACCAGGTATCATACCCTTCTTTCCCCAGCCCTTCCATAATAGTGCTGCCTCTGAATGCATAGCTTCCCTCAGGAGCCCTGCCTCCCATACCAATCTGTTTTGGGAAAAACAGCATCTCTCTGTCTGCAAGGTTCCTGGCGTCAAACCTGCATGGAAGAAAACCGGCAAACATGGCATGATGGGAGGGATAGGTAAAATTTCCCGGAGCCTGGCGCTTCTCCCACGGGCCATACTGATTCAGCACAGGCGTGTTTCCCTTTTCCTCTTCCCTGACTGCCACATCATACCTTAAGGTGTCCAGGCAGATAAACAGGATATCTTTCGTGTTCACCACCTGATTCATATCTACGGAAGGCTTCTTTCTCTCCCCGGAAGATGCAAAAATACGGAAGGGGACTTCTTCTGTCACCCTCTTCTCCACATTTTCCGTAAGCTTCTCATTGTCCATGGCTTCCTCTTTATACGTTTCCACACAGCCACCTCTTCATCATCTCCGCCTGATGGCGGTAAATTCTATTTTCATGATAAATATCCTGATAAATCAAATCGCCCTGGCCGTTCATCTCGATAATCCTTGGCCGCAGGCTTCCATTTTCCAGCAGAATGTCAATCCCCACGCTCCTCAATCCCTCATAACTGTCTGCCGCTCTTCTGCACAAATCTTCCGTCTCTTCCAGAACAGAAAGGGGAAGGTTCAGTTCCAAAGCATTTAACGGGTGATTATTCAGATGCAGATTGGTAATGGGGCCTTTGGAAAGCCTGGCCAGCATAAAATCCATCCGCCCGTCTTGGATCACGGCCCGCAAATCATAAGAAAACCCCTGATACTGTGCCTTGGCATACCAGCGTTCTACGATACAGTCTGTCTGAAACAGCCGGTTGAGAAAGGACATCACCTGCCCTCTGTCCGTAAAACACCGAAGCCTTTTGGTATTCACCAGGCAGCCCGTCTCAGGCTCCTCTATTCCGCATGTATAGAGCATCATGTTTCCGGTCTTCCTCTGCCAGCGGAAAGCAGCAATCCCCGCCGCGCCGGACCCTCTCACCGGTTTTATAAAAACCTGAGGAACATGATGGGCTTCCATGGCTTTTAAAAGGGATTCCCCTCCGTCCACCTCATCCTCCAGAGCCTCTGTCACAGGGATTCCCAATCTTTTCAGCTTACTCTTACATTCTCTCTTGTCTAAAAGCTGCCAGATGGCCTGGGGATGGTTGAGAAACCATACCCTTCCCTCCTCCCCCAGGCTTTCCAGGGCCTTAAGCCGCGCCTCATACTCCTGTGTCAAAGAATCCAGTTCTTCCAGAGAACAGCTTTCCCAGACAGGCGGATCGATTTTTAAAAAAGTCTCCTGCCCGCTCCACTGTCCCCCGCTCCATTCTCCCGGAACATAGTGCTGGTCTTTAAACTGTTTCCAATCCCAAAAAGCCATTGGCACCTGAACTTTCTCTGCCCCCTTTTCCAGGTACAGAGTTCGTTTTGTTCCCGGATTTCCCAGAAGGACCGCCTGCCTCATTCGGTCAGCATGGCATTCATCCAGATCTCGCCATGATATGTCTCCGGTTCGTTGGGTTCCGATGCATCAAGCTCCACAGCCAGAGTTTTCAGTTCTTCCACCATATTCTCCGACATGTAGTGATAGTGAACATCCAGGTTCTTTATGTTGGGATACTCAGGAAGTCTCTCCAACAACAGTTTTCCGCCTTTATCCGTCAGGGTGCCGTTGGCCAGGTCCAGGGTGTGGATCTGTTTCATATATTTGCTGTTCAGAACGACTTCCGTCAGTTCATCCTGTATCTCGCTGTCCTCGATTCCCAGATATTCCAGCTTGGGGAAATCGGATTGTTCCAGAAGCGCCTTCACACTGTCCGCATTGCCGTCAAAACCATAGTTGTCAATCCCAATGTAGAGAATCAGCTTTCTTAAATTAGGCAGCTTGGCATCCCGGATGGACTCCATAACCGATTCCGGAAGCCCGCCGCAGATGATGGTCAAAGACTCCAGGTTATCATGGTTTACATCCCCCAGCACCAGATCCGTACTTCCCTTAATGGTCAGTTCCTTCAGCTGCGGCATAGCCTTCCATAACGCCTGATAATTGCCCTGGACAATCCATGAAACCTCACATTCCTCATAGTCCATGTCCCCCACAAACAGCTTCTCCACATGAGAAAACTGCTCCCTATGGTTTACAATCCCATCCAGAATATCCTGGCAGTCCTCCTCATAAGGGCTGCCCCAACAGCCGATAACCAGATCCGTCACCTGCGGAAATTCCGGGTCCTCCAGAATCTCCTGAATCATGGAAACCGAATTTTTTCCCTCCTCGTACTGCTCATAATCATAGAAATACTTTTTGGTCTTTCCCATAAAAACCTCCTTCTGTTTTTGACAGCCTGTAAGGCTGGCCCACTCCGTTCTGTTAAGTATTATTATAGTATCTCAGAGTTCCTTTATCAATACTTTGGGATGCTGAAAAGTTATCTGCAAAAGCCTGGTGTTACTGTTCGCTGGTAATGTCATTTAGTTAACGATTGGCTATCCGAGATAATGTAGCTCTGCCAGGGAGTTGTGTTACTTTCTCGCAGAACGGACCTTTCACAGCCCTTTACAAAGAGGAAGATAAACCGAAGAATAAAACACCCCGTCTTTATCCTCAAAGCTGCAGTTTCCGCCATACTTTTCTACCACGGACCGTACAGAAACAAGTCCTGTTCCACCCCCTGGCTTTGAAGAACGGAAACTGCCTTCAGCCGTCTTGGACACAGAAGAAAAGCTATTGTCCATAGTAATGGTAAGAATTCCGTGAAACAGACGGCTCCGCAAAGTGAGAAACGGGTTATCCGCCTTTTTGCACGCCTCAATTCCATTTTCCAGAATATTTCCAATAATCACACAGAGATCGCTTGCCGGCACCTGACCTGTATCCGTCGGAATATTCAGCTGAATGACCACAGATATCCCGGCCTCACGGGCTGCTGCCTGATAGTAAAGGGCCAGCGCATTTACAGCCTCATTTTCACACAGATTGCCAAGAAATCCTTCCGGGATCTCTGCAGACACCTGGT
>CAYWRB010000327.1:0-3902 GCA_964460025.1 uncultured Hungatella sp. | reverse complement strand
GCCGGTACCGTTACTGCAGAGAAGCTGTCCGTAGAGTACCGGGAATCCGTGAATGAGGAGATCGTGTCAAAGTTCAACGTGGCAGCAGGCAGGATTGAGGCGGAAGTTACACGGGCACAGGGCGTAGAAGTGGATCTTGCCGCATCCATCCGGGTGACCGCTGACATGGTGGAAACAAAAGTGTCGAAGGGGAAATTCGGTTCCTATGTACAGCAGTATTATGACAAGGTGATATACGGGTTCAATAACAATAGTAAATATGTCCAGATCAACCCGGGGGAGATCGCAATTTACGACAACGGGGTTGAGGACAGCAAGCTGCGTTCGAAGTTTGACCAGGATGGGAACCATTTCTACCGGGACGGGTATTATGTCGGCAAGATCGGGACGAACAGGATCGGGACGGATGTGTCTAAAAAGGGCCTTAACTTTGACCTGGAATACCAGGCGGCATATATGTCATGGGCGGCAAGGATGAGCCAGAGTTCGGGGGCATATACTTCGAAATGGATGTATGTCCTCAATTCGTTTGGCGGGATGGACGAAGATACGCTGCATGCGGGATGCGATATCAACATGCATCGTTATTCGTTGAGGAACGCGGACCTGGAAGGTGTGAGCGTAGACGGATACCAGGGGTGGGGCGGTTCCATACCAATCATAACGGACATAACAGACAATGGGGACGGGACGATAAGCTGGAGCTACAGCACTATTACGGTAAACGGCGGCGTCATCCTTGCGGCGCCGGGATCCTGAGAAGGGGTGATGGAACATGGAAAAAAAGAAAAAAGAGAAAGTGGCTTATGCCTTTGTTTTTGAGGAATGCGGCAGGAAGGTTGTGGAAGCAAGGGATAATGAGCAGAAAAAAAGGAGGATGAAAGTTCATGAAAACAATGGTAACGGAGTGGGAGCCGGGATATCCGACGCCGGTAAGGCCGGTAACGGTACGGATGAAGGATTTTAAAGAGAACCTGAACAGGGTGGTGGCTGAGTCGGAGCTGCCGCCTTTTTTATTGGAGATGGCTTTGGGCGAGATACTTACGGCTATGAGTGGCGTTGCCCAAAAGGAATACGAGCAGGACCGGGCAGAATGGGAGAAAGCCTGCGGGGAATACGGACAGCAGATCACAGAGCGTAAGGTCTACAAGGAAGGAGAGGAAAATGGCTGATATCAACAAGGAAATACAAGATTTCCGGGAAGCGGTCTTTGGGGAGGACGTCAGGGGGAGCATGATCTCCCTGGCGGAGAAGGTGAACACGGAATCTACCGCGGCGAAAGAGGCGGCCGCAAACATGGCGGAAATGGCGGCGGAAGCGGTAAGCGGCGCGAACGCTGCCGTGGAGAACGCGAATAAAGCGGTAAGCAGCGCGGAAAGCGCGGCGGAGGGCATCCGGGAAGCCGCGGAACGGGGGGATTTCTCAGCGTCGGTCTCCGTGGGCGGCGTATTTACCGCGCAGCCGGGGGAACCGGCGTCTGTCGTGAACGTGGGAACGGAGAAAGACGCCGTGTTCCGGTTCGTGATCCCGAAAGGCGAAAAAGGGAAAGACGGTACTTCCATCAACATAAAGGGGAAACTTGATTCCGTGGAGCAGCTTCCGGAAGGAGCGGAACCGAACGCGTCCTATATCATCGGAGAAAATATCTATGTATGGGACGGGGAGAAGTGGAATGATATGGGGAAGCTCCAGGGGCCTCCGGGAGAGCCGGCCACGATACAGATCGGGAGTGTGTCGGAGGGGGAATCGGCGGCGGTGGAGAACGTGGGGACGGAAAGCCGGGCTGTCCTCAATTTTACCCTGCCAAAGGGAAAAGACGGCACTTCCGTGGGGCTGGGTACTCCGGAGGTGGCGGTGGACAGCGGGGTCGGGGAACCTTCTGCCACGGTTTCGATCAGCGGCCCCAACGAGGCGCGGGTGATCCGGTTTGAGTTCCATAACCTGAAGGGGGAACCGGGGACAAAAGGGGCGATCGATGAAAATGCCTCAGTTACATTTTTGGCTGCGGAGAACCGGGAAAATATCCAAAGTGGGGAAACGCTGGCCGCTATACTGGGAAAGCTTGCGAAAATAATTTCGGATCTGAAGGACATCGCGTTTTCCGGGGAATACCAGGACCTGACGGGGGCGCCTGACAATCTTTCAGATTTTACGAATGACGCCGGTTACGTGTCAGGCAATACTCTTGACAATTATGTGAGTAAATCCGGAGGGACCATGACGGGGGCGCTGTCAGTCCCAACGCTGGTTCTGGGATCGGAGCCGTCTGATGAAATCGGGGCCGTGTGGATAGAATAAAGGAGGATTTTGGACGATGTTTGACATAGATTATATCATTCCCTGCTATGGGAACGCGGAGACCATAAGGCCGGGGCTGATGGCGCTGGCTACCCAGTGGAAAAAAGAATTTATACATGTGGTTTTAGTGGATGACTGTTCGCCCAATACGGACTGCGGTTATCAGGATCTGGTTGATGAATTCCGTCCATACCTGGATATCCGGTGTGTCAGGACTTCGGAAAATGTAGGGCAGGGGCTTGCCAGGCAATGCGGCATCGACAATTCTTCGCATGATTTTTTCATGTTCCAGGATGAAGACGATATTTTGGCCAATCCGCTTGCTATTTCAATTTTTGTTGGGGCAGTGGAACATAATATATATAAAAAGGCGGAGGAAAATGTATATATCCTAGATGACGATGGAAATCCAATTATTGATGAAGATAAAAAACCTGTAGCGGTTGTGTCCGGGCCTTTATTCGAGTTTGACGATAACCACACAAAAGTAATCCAGTCTACGAACCATGTGTGGGTAAATTCCAAACTTTACAACAGAAAGTTCATCGAAAAGCACCATATCTGTTTTAACGAGGCGCAAAGCAGGCATGCGGAGGATTACTTTTTTACGTCATGTTTTTTTTATTGCCTGGATTATGATCCGGAGTACACCGGGATCCTGCTGGATGATAACCAGATCATGTATCTGTGGTATCCGAACAAAGACAGCCAGAGCAGGAAGGATAAGCATTATGGGTTCATGCTGTCCGGATATACGATGAATGGTTCGGTGAATATCCTGGAATTTATGAAGGACACGGGGCGGCATGGGATAGGATGGGACGGGGAAATGGAGAACCGGTACAGGCATGACGTCTTGAACATGACGGTTTACTCGTATTTTACGTTCTTATCGTTCATCCGGCATGTAGCATCCACGGATTATGTGCCGGATCTTCGGATGGACTGGGAGCTGCTGCGGGATTCCTGCAACATGCTCCGGGAGAAATGCCGGGAATATTATGCTACGTATACGTATACGGAAAAGATTGACGAATATTACAGGGTCCACAATTTTACGGACGTCCAGTTTACGGAGCCGTGGGTGGATCTGGATACCTATATCGTGGAAGGATGCAGGGAACTGCTCTGGAGCTATGAAGAACTGCTGGGATGCAAGGAGACTTATAAATTCAATGAATGGGGAATGCTGGAATGAGCGGGCTGGTTATCAGGGATAAAAATGGGGAGAACATAAGTTACTCCGGGTCACGGTTCGAAGGAATGGAAGGTCTGGGAGGACATCATTTATGTGTCAGAACCGGATCCGGTACAGGCGATGTAAAAAAATATGCCCTAACATCCACACCTCTGGATGATAAATACAAAGCTCTCAGGATGCGGATATCGGATGGGGCAAGCGGGAAAGAGGCGTATATTGCGCAGAGGTATGTTGAGAGCAGGACGGTATCTGTTTCGACCAGCTATACATCTTCCAGATCGAGTCAGTATACAACGATAGAAACGCTGACTTCTGCAAGCAGTTCAAAGTCGATCACAACGAATGCTACGAGAACTATGACACAGAGCCCGATATATTACGGATCCAAACCGATGATAATGGT
>CAYWRB010000326.1:0-3902 GCA_964460025.1 uncultured Hungatella sp. | reverse complement strand
TAATACGCTTCCATAATCTGGCCTGTCAGCGCCGTGGTGGTTGTCTTTCCGTTGGCTGCGTCTTGTGCCTCTCATTGAGTTAAAATTGGTAGAATAGGAGTTTTTATGAATATACAGTGGTATCCTGGGCACATGACAAAGGCAAAACGTGCCATGCAGGAAGATTTGAAGCTGATTGATTTGATTATTGAAATCGTAGATGCGCGGATCCCTTATTCCAGCCGTAATCCGGATATTGATGAACTGGGGAAGAATAAGGCCCGTTTGATTCTTTTAAATAAATCGGATCTGGCCAGTGAAACCTGGAACGATGCCTGGGCGAAATGGTTTTTACAGCAGGGATTTCATGTGGTCAAGGTAAACTCAAAGACCGGGGCAGGATTAAAGCAGATCGGCGGAGTGGTTCAGGAGGCATGCAGAGAGAAGATTGAGAGGGACAGGAGACGGGGGATTTTAAACCGTCCGGTTCGTGCTATGGTGGTGGGAATTCCCAATGTGGGAAAGTCCACCTTTATCAATTCCTTTGCCGGAAAAGCCTGTACGAAAACCGGCAACAAGCCGGGAGTCACAAAGGGGAATCAGTGGATTCGGCTCAATAAGTCTTTGGAGCTTCTGGACACGCCGGGAATTCTGTGGCCCAGGTTTGAGAACCAGGAGGTGGGGAAACGGCTGGCTTTTGTCGGATCTATCAATGATGAGATCCTTAACAAAGAAGAGTTGGCTTTAGACCTTTTAAAATTTATGATGGGACAATACCCTGAGGTGCTGAAAGAGCGGTACGGGATCATAAAGGAATCTGAGGAGACAGATCAGCAGATTCCGGTTGGCGCATTGGAGCAGATTGCAAAAAGCCGTGCCTGCCTGTTAAAGGGTAATGTGTATGATTATGAGAGGGCGGCCGGCCTGTTTATTGATGATTACCGGAACGGAAGACTTGGGCGGATGACGCTGGAGTTTCCAGGTGACGGCGAAGGGGTGCCCCAGGATGGCAGTATGGAGACACGGCAGGGATAAGAAGCACATAGGAAAAACTTCCAAGACACGAGGCAGGAAGGAACATGGCGGATCAGGCAGACGGGGATGAAACCGGATATGAGTGGAGAGGACAGAAGGAAAAAACGGAGGCGGATATGGAAAGCAGTGCGGTCAGCGGTATTATTGATTGCTGCCGCATATTTGCTGGTGACTTATGTGGTTCAGAGGGTAGATGTGTACGGCGATTCTATGAGTCCCATGCTGAACCAGGGCGATGTGCTGCTGATCGACAAGCTGACCATGAGAATTCGCAAACCCAGACGTTTTGAAATGGTGGTGTTCCGTTACCGGTATCGTGACAACCTTTATTATATCAAACGAATCATCGGCCTTCCGGGAGAAACGGTACAGATCATAGACGGTAAGATCCTGATTGACGGTGTCGTCCTGGAGGAAACTTTCGGGACAGAGCCTATTGAGAAGGGGAAGCGGGCCGAGGAGCCGATGGTTCTGGGGAAAGATGAGTATTTTGTCCTGGGAGACAACAGGAATCACAGTTCTGACAGCAGAGACTCAGATATTGGAAATCTGAAGAAAGAAGAGATCATTGGACGGGCCGTGCTGCGGATCTGGCCCTTTGAAAGGGCGGGGCTGCTGGGAAATTGAGAGATGATACGGGTTAAGAAGGGGGATGGTATGAAATGAGGGAACTGACCGGGGAAAAGCTGGAAAAGGAATTGGAGAGGCTGAAACAGATGAGGGTATATGAGGATCAGTATCCCAACGCCATTGTCTGTGGGATCGATGAGGCCGGGAGAGGGCCTCTGGCAGGGCCGGTGGCGGCGGCAGCAGTGATTCTTCCCAGAGACTGCCGGATTTTGTACTTGAATGATTCCAAGAAGCTGTCGGAGAAGAAGAGGGAGCTTTTGTATGACGAGATCCGGGAAAAGGCGGTTGCTTACGGTGTGGGGATCGTGGGGCCTGACCGGATTGATGAGGTGAATATTCTGCAGGCTACTTATGAGGCAATGAGGCTTGCTATCGCTCAGCTGAAGGTGAAGCCTGAGATTCTTTTAAATGATGCGGTGACAATTCCTTTGGTAGAATTGAAGCAGATTCCGATTGTAAAGGGGGATGCGAAAAGCGTATCCATTGCTGCTGCCAGTATCTTGGCCAAGGTGACCAGGGACCGGATGATGATGGAGTATGATAAGCTTTTTCCGGAATATGGGTTTGGGAAACATAAGGGGTATGGGACAGCGGCGCATATACAGGCTTTGAAAGAGTATGGGGCTTGTTCGATTCATAGGAAGAGTTTTATTAAAAATTTTGTTAAGGAAAATCAAGAGTCATAGACTCCCCAGGCAAAAAGGTCGGAGGAAACAGAGTGGAGAATAAGAGAGCCATAGGCAGCCGTTATGAAGCAGAAGCGGCTGCTTTTTTGAAAGGACTTGGGTATACGATTCTGGAACAGAATTACAGGGACAGAATGGGAGAGATTGACCTTATAGCCAGGGAAGGACGGTATCTGGTGTTTGTGGAGGTAAAATATCGGAGAGATGACAGGCGGGGGTATCCGGAGGAGGCAGTTGATTTTGGAAAGCAGCAGAGGATACGGCATACGGCACAGTATTATCTGTACCGCCATCATTATGGGGAGGATACGGCCTGCAGGTTTGATGTGGTCAGTATCGAAGGGGCAGAGATTCGGGTGGTGAAGGACGCGTTTTGAAACCGCCTAGAGAAATATGAGAGAAATGTGAGTCGGTGTGAGGCCTATGGATTATAGAGATGGAAGAGGTGGATTACATAATTATGAACAGATCGGAAGCAATTAATTGGAGAAGAAAAGGATCGGGGCGTGTGTTGGAGGAAAAGATTGAAAACGGAGTTCACCTGCTGCAGTTCCCGCTTCTTGAAAGAAACGGCATGGCAGCCCATGGGTTTTCTACCAGGATGGGAGGGGTCAGCCAGGGAAAATATTCTACTATGAACTTTACGTTTACCAGAGGGGATAATCCGGAGCATGTGATGGAGAATTACCGGCGTGTGGCAGAGGTTTTAAAGGTGGACAGAGAGAGGATGGTTTTGTCTTACCAGACTCACACGGTGAATGTGCGGAAGGTGACGGTTAAGGACGCCGGAAAGGGAATCATAAGGGAGAGAGATTATCGGGATGTGGACGGATTGATTACGGATGTCCCAGGGATCACGCTGGTGACATTTTATGCGGACTGCGTGCCTCTGTATTTTCTGGATCCGGTGCACAGAGCCATAGGATTAAGCCACTCCGGATGGAGAGGCACTGTGAAACGTATGGGAAAAGTGACTCTTGAAAGAATGGGAGAAGAATATGGAACCAATCCTGAGGATGTGCTTTGCTGTATCGGGCCAAGCATCTGTCAGGAATGTTTTGAAGTCGGAGGAGAAGTAATCGAAGAAGTACGGCGGGAATTTGATGCTGGTCATTGGGAGGAACTTTATTACAAAAAGGAAAACGGAAAATATCAGCTGGACTTGTGGAAAGCGAATGAGATCATACTGAGAGAGGCAGGGGTTTTGGAGGAACATATCCAGGTGACGGATATCTGTACTCGCTGTAATCCGGATTATTTGTTCTCCCACCGTGCCTTTGGAAATGAGAGAGGGAATTTGGCAGCGCTTCTGTGTCTAAGGGAATTCTAAGGGGCTGTGCCGGAGGCTTTTTATGTAAGTGTTCTTGTAACCAAAAGGAAAATAGAATATAATGGGAAGAAAGAATATGAAGTGTTGGATGTACAGTGACAGAAATCCGTAAATGGTAATCAGCAGGGAGGAGAGTGCAGATTTGAAGATTAGAACAAAACTGCCTGTCGGTATTGAAAATTTTGAGAAAATCCGTACCGAGGGATTCTACTATGTGGATAAAACGGGGGTGATAAGGGAAC
>CAYWRB010000325.1:0-3909 GCA_964460025.1 uncultured Hungatella sp. | reverse complement strand
CGTGTGAATGGCGCAGACGGCAAGTGCTATTTACTCAGAATTAATGAAAAACAGTACTTTAAATGATATTCATCTTTAGATGGATTAACAATAAGGAGAAAATTATGGCGATTGTGAGACCGTTTACATGTATCAGGCCGGAAAGTTCCGTGGTTTCTAAGGTGGCGGCTCTTCCCTATGATGTGTACAGCAGGAAAGAAGCTTGTCAGGTGACAGCGGCAAATCCGCTGTCTTTTTTGAATATAGACAGGGCGGAGACGCAGTTTTCGGATGATGTGGATACTTATGCTCCGCAGGTGTATGATAAGGCCAGGGAGCTTTTGGATGCCTGGATTGACAACGGCACCTTTGTGACGGATGAAGGGGAGAATTATTATCTGTATCAGCTTACTATGGATGGGCGGAGCCAGACGGGGATTGTGGCTTGCTCTTCTATTGATGATTATGAGGCCGGGGTTATTAAGAAACATGAGAATACCAGGGAGGATAAGGAATTAGACCGGATCCGCCATGTGGACGTGACGGATGCCCACACTGGTCCTATTTTTTTGGCATATCGGAGAGATGAGACTTTGGCATCTATCACCCGGCAGGTGACAGAGGAAGCTCCGCTGTATGATTTTGTTTCTGAAGATGGGATTGGACATCGGGTGTGGAGAATCCAGGATTCCCAGAGGATTCAGGCGGTTGAGGAGGCGTTTCGGAGGATTCCGGCTACCTATATTGCTGACGGGCACCATCGTGCGGCATCTGCGGTAAAAGTGGGACAAAAGCGTCGCCGGGAGAATCCGGGGTATACTGGAAAAGAACCCTTTAACTATTTTCTGTCTGTGTTGTTTCCGGAAGACCAGCTGATGATCATGCCTTATAATCGTGTGGTGAAGGATCTGAACGGGCTTTCCATGGAAAAGTTTTTCACGGCGGTTCATGAGAAGTTTGATGTGGCTCAGATAGGAAAAGAGGCTTACAGCCCTGTGAAAAAAGGAACCTTTGGCATGTATCTTGACGGGATATGGTATATGCTGAAAGTGAAATCGGAGTTTGTAAAGCATGATCCGGTAAAAGGGTTGGACGTGTCGGTTCTTCAGGATCAGCTGCTGGGGCCTGTCCTTGGTATCGGAGATCCCAGAACGGACAAGCGGATCGATTTTATCGGAGGCATCCGGGGGTTAGGAGAACTGGAACGCCGGGTGGCAGAAGACATGACTGTGGCATTTTCCATGTATCCCACTTCCATACAGGAACTGTTTGCCGTGGCAGATGCCGGACTTCTCATGCCTCCTAAATCTACCTGGTTTGAACCCAAGCTGAGAAGTGGTATTTTTATCCATAGACTTACACATTTATGAAGATTTTGTGACTTTTTCGGAAAAGGCCTACAAAAAAATTCCGTTTTCCTATATAATACATGAGGTCTATCATATGAAGGAGGATGGGAACATGAAATGGATAAAAAGAGTCACGATTATATTAACTGCAGTTTGTCTTTTGTGCGGGTGTACAAAGAGCAATATTATCCGCAGAGATGGGGATGAAGATCTGCCTCAGCTGTCTCCGGAGGGAATTTTGTGGGAACAGGTCTGGGATGAACTTGACAGTACCTATGCGGATGAAGCATATTATCCGTTTATTGAAACGGTTAACGGTATGGTTGATACGGAAAAAAAGGAGATCAGCTTGTTTCTTCTGTTAAATGAGGAGATCACTGCTCAGGAGGCAGCGGATTATGCCACGGAAGTGATCAAAGGGCTTAATGACAAGATCGCATCTCAGAATCATGATTATGCATTTTCTTCGGATACTTCTTATGGCGGTTATGTAAGCAGGTGCAGCATCTATGTGATGGTATCCCTGGATGATACCAAGTCGGACGAGTCCTCCTGGATTCTGGAAGATACCATCCCGGCAGGTGAGTACCGCCCGGTAAATCCGGATGCTTCCCCAGCAAATAGCGGGGAAACCCCGGCCCAGGAGTAAGTAATATTCAGTCAGAACCTACAGGAAGTCCGCTGTGAAAGGAGTAGTTTCCCAGCTCGTCGATCACCGGCTGGAAATCCATCTCCTCCACAGCCAGCCCTGAGGAAATGATCTGATTGATCAGATAGTAAACCAGTTTGCATTTGGCCAGACTCTGATAGAACAGTTCCAGGAAGGAACGGTCCGAAGCCATCTGCTTGTTCCAGGGATTACACCAAGTCTCATGATCCAGATTCAGGCTTTTTCTGGGGTTGATTACCTGGTCTGTCACAAGTTTCCTTGAAGCCGCCGGTTTTTTGTTCAGGAGAGTTTCCATAAGCTCGAGGCCTACTCGTTTGCGGCCGCGGGGATCAGACAAAGTGCGGCAGCCAAACCGGAGTGCCACGATGGAGCGGTGGACCATCCGCGGTGACACCTGGAAATTATTCTGGTATGTGATGGGATAGTAGGTCTCGTTGATACAGGTAGACAGCAGCCGGGAGATAAACTGTATCTCCAGACCGTTAAGACAGATGGTAGCCGCCTGATTGAATTCAGACGGTTTTTTCTTTTTATACCTGCGCAGAAGCAGGGCATCAATATCATTCTCCAGTTCCGCATGAAGTCCATGATGCTCCATGCTGGGATTGGCAATATCGTACTGAATCCGGCCGTACACGAATGGATGACAGATAGAATCCCCGATATAGTGGCAGATATATCCGCAGAAATAAGCCAGGGCCTGTTCCCTCTGCTGTTTGGAACAGATTCCGGCGCATTCCTTTAAGTAATTGATAAAAAAATCTTCCACATGATGCTCATGCATATAGGAACCTACATTGCGGTAATCCCGGTGGCGCAGAATAGGAATATAATAAAAAAAGATATCCGGTCCCTGCAGGCCCAGCTGATAGAGCCAGCGATACTTGGCGATCATGTGCTTTAACTGATTGGCAGGCAAGTCATTATAGGCCTTCATGCCCATAATGTAATGGGTAGTAAAACCTGGCATGTGGCAGTTCTCGCTTTCTAATGTATTTTGTAACTGAACAGAAACATTTCTTTAATTATACCATGAAAAGAGTGGCAGTGCCAGTACTGTCTTGTGGAAATAAAATCTATAAATCGAATAAATGATCCTTCCATTGTTTTTGTTTTTATAGTATAATTAATGTAATGTATAACATAAATTAGGGTATTATAATAAAATAATGTATTAAAAATGCAGAAAACAATATAATTTTCATACAATTTACACAATTTTAATAATACCTACCTTAGATGAACGGATCATTATATTTAAATAGTGATAATATATTACAATTAGAGGCAAAATTATGTTTAAAGAGGAATTGCAGAGTGCACTAACCATTTATGATATTATGGCGATCTCTTATATGCAGATTCGAAAAGACAGTTCTTTTGATATTAACCAATCTTATACTGGTTTTGAAACACATAATTTTAATGCAGTATTAACCAGATATATAGAAGAAAAAGTAATGAGTCCTTTGAATGCTTTTGAAAATTTAAAATCTTCATTAATCATATTATCCGAGAAGAGAAAGTTTACATCTTTAGATTATTTTGAATTACTGAAAAATATTGATTTCCATGAAGTGTATGAATATAAGTCGTCTTCTTATTCGGACGAATTATTTAAAACATATAATGGACTTAATATAATTTATAATGATCAGATAACAATATATCCTGTATTATTGTCAAATTATAGAGATAAGTTTAATAGCTTGTATAAAGAAGAATATAAAAATGATTATCTAAGAAATAGAAAAACATACGATAATGCATCCTTGAATTGTAAATTGCAGAATTATATTTTATTTGATCATAATGAGAACAATTACGAGATGATTATTCATGAACTATTGGATTTTGAGGATTTTACCGGGGAAATTTATGAAAAAAGAGAAATGGGAATAGCTTTATTTC
>CAYWRB010000324.1:0-3910 GCA_964460025.1 uncultured Hungatella sp. | reverse complement strand
CCATTTCATCAGCCCCTGTGACGGATATTTAAGTGTACATCCCATTACCAGAGAAGGCCGGTTCCATATCAAGCACATCGACTATTCCCTGGAAAAGCTTCTCCGTGACCCTGAACTGGCGGACAGGTACGAAAACGGTCTCTGCCTCATTTTCCGTCTGGCTCCACACAACTACCACCGTTACTGTTATCCTGACAGCGGCCTGGCAGTCAAACAGGTATCCATTCCCGGCCTTCTCCACTCCGTAAGGCCCGCCGCCCTGAGAACCCGCCCTGTCTTCCTGGAAAATGCCAGACAATACACGGTCATTGACTCTGAAAATTTCGGTCTTCTGGTTCAAATGGAAGTAGGCGCTCTCCTGGTAGGGAAAATTCATAATCACAGCGACAGACTGATAATAGAACGGGGAACAGAAAAAGGATACTTTGAATTTGGCGGCTCCACCATACTGATCCTTGCAGAACAGGGAATCCTGGATGTGGACCAGCCTATCCTGAAAGCCTCCCAAAAAGGCCTGGAAACCACAGTAACCTACGGTGAAAAAATCGCCAGAAGGTCAGAGGGTGTCTGAAAATCGCTTTCAGACACCCTCTGGTGCCATAACCATTCACTCATAAATTTTAGATCTCAACAAAAAAGAAAGAGGAAACCTTTATGTCAATTATTTCACGTATCCGTCATTTCATTCCATCTTATGCGGTATTTCCCCTGTTCCTTACCCTGCTGTGGAATCAGACCGTGTACTATGGAGCCCGGATCATAGCCGCCGATTTCCCTCATTATGATTTAACCACTCATTTCGACAGACTCATTCCCGTAGTTCCCTTCTTTACCTCCATTTACTTCCTGTCCTTTCCCTTCTGGGCAATCAGTTACATCCTGTGTGTAAGAATCAGCAGAGACCACGCCATGACCCTTCTCTGCGGAGATTTTCTGGCTAAAGGAGTCTGCCTGATCTTCTTTCTCCTTCTCCCCACCACCAACGTCCGCCCGGAGATTGCTGGCCGGGGAATCTGGGAGACCCTGCTTTTATGGCTCTACCGGACAGACTCCCCGGACAATTTGTTTCCCTCCATTCACTGCCTGGTAAGCTGGCTCTGCTTTGCAGGCATGCGCAGGCAGCCCACGGTTCCTCTCATTTGTCAGGCCGCCACCCTGCTCATGGCTCTTCTTGTTTTTCTCTCCACCCTGTTTACCAGACAGCATGTGACCGCTGATATCCTGGGAGCCGTTGTGATTGGAGAGGCGTGTTACCGGATTGCCTCCATTCCCCGGGTTCGGGGCTGTTATGACAGGATTGTCTCAGCCAGGCAGACATTTATTTCAAGTACAAAGAGAAAAAGCCGTTGACGGATAGCGGAATAGCACATCAATTCGAACAGGAATAGCTGGAAACACAAGTTGTTTTTGGATGGCAAGTTTACAAAGGGGATTATATCCTATGACGAGATGGGGGACAGACAGCAACATGGACAGCGTAGTATTCCTCGGGAGCTGGGAGCTTATGACCCCCCGCCGAGTTTGCCGCCATGCCCGGGCAAGAATTTCGTTGACTTTGAAAAGTACCCATGCTACAATAATTTTGCTTGTCAGAGGACTTGTAATCCAAAGCAGATTATTGAAGTGGGATAAGACCATTTAGGTTTTGTCCCACTTTTGTTTTTTAAGGAGGTTTTATTATGAGCAAAAAAACAAAATCGTTATTCCACTACATTTTTCCGGCTGTAGGAGGACTATTTGTAACGTATCTCTACAACGTTGTTGACGGCATTTTTGTAGGACAGGGTGTCGGTTCGTCAGCGTTAGGCGCAGTCAATATTGGCGTGCCGTTTATCACTTTTGTTGTCGCCGTTGCTGCCATGTTTCCTATGGGCGGTGCAACCGTTGTGGCAATACGAATGGGGCGTGGTGATAAAGACGGCGCGAACCATGCTTTTATGACAGCTTTTACTTTAACAGCTCTGTTGTCAGCTATACTCATGGTTATTGGCATGGTTTTTTCAAAAAAAATTGTTGATATATGTGGCGCAAGCAAGTTAAGTGATGAGATGAGAAAAATGTCAGCAGATTACCTGCTTTATTATTCTGCATTTTCTATCCCAATGTTAATGAGCACCTGCCTGTCTGTTTTCGTAAGAAATGACAGCTCTCCGACCTTATCTTTTGTTGGAATGTGCACAGGAGCTGCAGCGAATATTTTTTTAGACTGGTTGTTTATTTTCCCGTTAGGTATGGGAGTAATCGGTGCGGCAGCTGCTTCCGGTTTAGGGCAAGTATTTTCTTGTATTGTGCTGCTTTCACACTTTATAAGAAAAAAAGGAAGTTTGCGTATTAAGCCTTTTAATATTAACACCGCACTGGTTGGGAAAATATGCAAACGCGGAATGCCGGAAGCAGTTTCTCAGCTTACTACACCCATAACAGCTTTTTGCTATAATCTTATGTTGGCGAACTTAATCGGGGATATAGGGATTTCAACTTTCAGTGTTTTAAGTTTTATTTATTCACTTGCAAATGCTATTCTCTCTGGTGTTGCACAAGGTTTACAACCACTATGGGGGATTAGTTATGGAAAGCGTGATACAGATGAAATGAAGTATTTCTTCCGTTGTGGAGCTATTATCAATTTGGTGCTGTCTATTTTGATTTACGCACTATTATATTTCTTTGATGAAGCCGTTATCCGTATTTTTAATCAAGACGTAAATCTTGTCCAGACTGCCTCAAAGGCGTTACCACTTTTTGCTTTATCATTTATGCCAATGGCATTAAATCTTATTTATACTGCATTTATGTTTTCTACAAAACGGACAGCTCAGGCAAATGTCATTGCAATATGCAGAGGGATTATTATAAAAGCGATTGCGATTTTTTGCATTCCTTTCCTCTTTGACAGTAATGCAATCTGGATTGCACCATTTATTGCAGAAATGCTTACGCTTGTCATTGGAATAGCACTGACAAAGACAACAAAATTAGATTACCAATAATTATAAGCCCTTGTGGGAGAAAGGAGGGGAATGATCTATGCTTTGCGGCTATCAACGCATGGCGTGGCAGGAGCAGAGGGCTACAGAAAGAATTATCCCTCTTCTGGTTTGATTGAACCGGGTACGGCAGGAGGATTTGGGGAAAAGATGACATTTTTTGTCGTTTCTCATATTCTCGCCCTCTGAAATGAAATATGCTCTAAGCACTTCACCAACCATGAGAATAATCATGATTAAGAAATTGCCTAGAGCATATAACACTCTCAGCCATACCTTCCTTATATGGCCTAAAAGGTTTCCCTCACATTCAGAAGTTCAGCCCTCCCTTCCCCTTCAATTCCTTCTCCACTTTAGCCAGCTTTCTTTTCAGTTCCCCGGCTTTCTTGGGATCGGTTTCCGTCTTGATCTGCTCCTTTAACTGCTTTCTTTTCAGTTTCAGCTTTTGGATCTTCTGGGACTGGCCATCTGCGCCTTTCGTCTGATTACCAGCCTTTTTTACAACCCCTTCCCCATCTTGAGAATCCTTTGTCTGCTCCCCTTTCGCCTTTTCTCCCGAAGACGAATCCGGGCGGTCAAACTGGATTTTGGAGTTCCCATTTTCATCCGGCACCACCTCATAATGTCCAAAAGATTCTGCCTTTTCTTCCGGGATATACTGGTCCAGCGTTCTTCTTCTGACCGTTGTGCCTCCCGCCTTCCCGTCTTTGCCGGATTCTACCACTGAACCTATATCAGCCGCCTGGCTGACCTGTACTGTCTCACCAGCCGTTTTGGTATTTTCTGCCACAGCCAGAGCGTCAACTTTCCCCCCTTCACCTGTCTTTCCGCCTTCACTCACCTTTCCACTATCATTCAGCTTTACAGACTCTTCCGCCTTCTCCGTCTTTCCTTCCTTTAACCCGGTATCCGCCTTCAAAGTC
>CAYWRB010000323.1:0-3922 GCA_964460025.1 uncultured Hungatella sp. | reverse complement strand
TCTCTTAAAAGGCGTGCGGCAGGTAGGAAAGACTTGGATTTTGAAAGAGTTTGGCCGAAGGCTGAATTGTAACATGTAATGATTGACTTTATAACAAAAAAGGCCCATCCCTGGAAGCAGCGGGAAGAGGTGTGAATAGGGCAAAGGAGTTAAGGATATGAGCATCACACAGAAAACGAAGCCGATCGCCAGGACGGAAATACAGACAGGGTTTCATATAGCCGTCTGCGATGACGAACCGTCAGACTTAAGGGAGATCGCCGCCCTTGCCCGGAAGATTTTAAAAGAGGAGAAGGAGCCGAACCGTTTTTCTCTTTATCATGGAGGAGGGGAACTGTTGTCTGCCGTCAGGGACGGCGCAAAATATCACCTCTTTCTTCTGGACGTGATGATGGATGATATGGACGGCATGGAATTGGCCAGAAGACTGCGGGATATGGGGGATGACACGGCCATTATTTTTATTTCCTCTAACAGAGAGATGGCTCTCAAGGGCTATGAGGTGGCGGCAGTCCGTTACCTGGAAAAGCCTGTCCGGCCAGAGCAGCTTCAGGAGGCACTTTTATTCTGCAGGAAAAAGATCTATGAGAAAAAGGGGATTTTAGTACCTGCATCCAGGGGGCAGCGCAGGATCCCCCTCTCCGGGATCCTTTACGGGGAGGCCCTTGAGCGGGAAGTTTCCTTACATTTAATAGACGGGCAGGAAACCCTTGCCATGAAGTTCTCGGATTTTACAGCCCTTTTGCCCCATGGCCAGTTTGCCCTCTGCCACCGCTCCTATGTGGTGAACCTGGCCAGTGTGGCCTATATCCGCAGCCGGGAGCTGGAACTGACCACAGGGGATATTTTGCCTGTCAGCAAGTACCGGCGAAAGCAGGTAGAGGAAGCCTTCTTAGACTACTTAAGCGGCTGACTTAAAGGGGATGGCTAAGGTGACTTTGTAAAAACCTTCCCCCTTCTCGGTTTTCGTCAGGATTTCGTATTTTTCGGCAATCTCTCTTACGATCTTCAATCCCAGCCCACGCCCGGGCGAGGATTGTCTTCCTATGTGTTCTGCAGTGGCAGAATTCTCACAGATAAACACAAAAAACTGGTTTTTTATGTGCATATCCAGCTTGATATACCGTTGGTCCCTGGCTGTTGCCAGGGCCGATTCCAAAGCGTTATCCAAAAGATTCATGATCAGGGAGCACAGGTTTGCATCCGGAAGGGGGAAGATACCCGGAGCCTGGCACTTTAGAAGTTCAACCTTTACCCCTTCATCAAAGACGGTCTGCAGTTTGGCATTTAAAATAATATCCAGCATCTCGTTTCCGCTCTGTATAACAGGGCGGATTGTTTGGTTCTGCCTCATAAGCTCATCCAGATACCGGGCTGTCTTTTCCTCTTCGGTCATCTGGCGCAAAAGCCGGAAATGTTTCGCCATGTCATGGCGGAGCATCATGACCTGTTCATGCTGGAGGCGCATGGCTTCATAGGCGCTTTGGGACAGTTCAATGCGCTGAGCTAAGAGACGTGTTTCCGCCCGGCTTAAGATCTCCTTGCGGACAGCATCCGCTCCTGTGGCAATCAGGTAGGAAAAGGACATGAGAAACGCCATCCTGTAGAGAACGTAGTTCTGTGGGTTTGGAATCATATGGCCTTCTCCATCCAGGGGGAGAGAGTCCAAAGAAATGCCTGTGAAGGACGAAAATACCAGGGAGAGAACCCACAAGGCCGCTCCCGCCCCTGCCGCAAGACAGAAGCAGCCGCAGAACCAGCTTCCCTTTTTGTATTCTAAAAATCCGAAGACCATGACGGCTACGAGTGCTGCGATCCCTATGAAGGCCGTATCTGGAACTGCCTGGAGCCCGTAGCCTTTTGTTACCTGGAAGACCAGATCCATGAGGGTCACCACAGCCTGGGCCGCGGTGAAGAACCATAGCAAGGTTCTTGGCCGCCCTGACACATGGCCTGCCATAAGGGCCGGCAAAAAGGCAATGGACAGATTGTACCAGAGAAAGGAGGTATCAAAAGGCAGAAAAGAAAAATAGTAAAGGGAAAAGGGGGCGCCGGACAGCCATCTCATGAGCCAGAAGAAGGCGGGCAGGGCTCCAAAGAGGGTTCCCATATCCGGTGCGGATTCCCGCATCCTCCATAAAAATAAAAGAAGGAGGGCAGTTCCGGCTGCAAATGCCAGGGAAGCGGGGATGGCAGTTTTAAAACTTTCCGCAATGATGCGGCTCTCATAGGTGTAGCCGTTGTAGAGGGTGACGCTGCAGGGCCAGACAGTGCCCCTTTCCGTTTCCGGTATCTCAAGTGTGGACTGGGCTATGGTGAGGGTCTTTCCATGGAAGCCCTGGGGCAGGGTGATGATCAGGGGGCTCTCCCGGCTCCACGAAGCCATACGAAGCAGTATCTCTCCCATAGTTGTACCCGATTCCGGGGAGTCGGTGTAAAGCAGCATATCATCCAGGAAGACCGCCACAAGGTAGTCGCCTGTATCCAGGCGCAGGGTGGGGCTGTCCATGTCTTCTGTAAGAATCCTGGAATAGTAGAAAGTCTGCCCTGGAAAGGTAAGTCCCGTAAAGCCGCCATAACCGTCAGGAGTCAGAGGGGTGATTTTTTCTTTTTCCTGTGTAAATACCGTCCATCCCTTCTGGTCATAGACCCAGTCATCAGGAATGGCTTCCCCCTCCCAGAACAGGGACAGGTTATAGGAGCGGTCTTCGATGGGTCTGGTGTACAGAAAAAGGGCCGAGGCAAAGACGGCCCACAGGCTTAAGGCCGCCAGGACGGCAGCCGCTGTCCTAAGGTGTATCTTCCCGGCAGCTTTTTTCTTCCTGCCTGTTTCCATGCCGGGTAATTCACCAGCTGTTCTGTTCTTCATTTCTGTAATTTCTTTCTTTTCTTTCATGCCTAATCTCTCCTGGTTCCTGTGTCTTTGCAAAATCTTTCCCACATCATATCATTTCCAGAAAGGAACCGTCAACGATTTTTCCCATTCCCATCTATTCATGCCTGATTTTGTCCTTTGGTGCAAAATCTATTGTCAAGTGTGGTGCTTTTGTTGTATTTTATTAAGAAGGAATACTGGAAGTATAAGCAGGAGAAGGAGGCTGCCGTGAAGCTTAACAGCCGGGGCGGCGGATACCTGAATGAGGAACAGGCCCAAAATGGGAGGATGACAACCAGTATGGAGTGAAAAGCGGGGAGTGGGTTTTCGTAGACAACGCCTGGATGACCTATGAGGGAGAATCAGGTGCCGGGATGTACCGTATCACTAATCAGTAGGAAGCCGCGTTTGTCTCGGCACAAGGAGGAGAAAGATGAAAAAACGGATTGCATGTTTATTGACACTTGTGATGGTTCTTGAGCTTACCGCATGTAAAGCTCCGGCTCCGTCTACATCGGAAAGCAGCATTAGCCAGCCGGAGACCGGCATAAGCCAGCCGGAGACCGACGGGTCTGAGGAAGAGACGAAGGCGGAGGAGGATGGGGATGTTCTTCCGGCCGTGGGGGAGGAACTTTCCGGCTTCACCCTGGAGAGGGTGGAACCCTACGGCCCCTTAAACGCCCAGATTCTCACCTTTACCCACAAGCAGAGCGGGGCTAAACTTTGCTATATTAAAAATGATGACACCAATCGGGCCTTTTCCGTTGCTTATCGGACGCCCCATGTGGACGAGACGGATTCCAACCATATTTTTGAGCATGCCATTCTTGCCTCTTCTGAAAAATACCCCAGTAAGGATCTATTTTTTGACCTGGTGGGAAAGACCTATAATACCTATATCAATGCATTTACCTATATCCCTTTTACCATGTACCCTGTAAGCAGCCAGAGCGAGGAACAGCTTCGCCTCATGGCCGATGCCTATTTAAGCTGCATGGTGAGTCCGAGCCTCCTTGATGACGAACGCTTTTTTAAACGGGAAGCCCT
>CAYWRB010000322.1:0-3923 GCA_964460025.1 uncultured Hungatella sp. | reverse complement strand
AGACCGCCGAGGGAATCACAAGAGGAACGAAAGTATTTGCCAGCAGGAATTTTTATACGGCCAGCGAAGGCGTGATCATGTCCGTAGAGTCCAGAGAGCAGGGAAAAGTGCGCATACGGCTGAAAAAGGAAGGATTTTCCAATGCGGAGAAAGCCATGGTCTATCTGACGTTTGAAGGGATTGACGAGGAAGGAAATTCCAGTCTGTATGTGCCGGCTAAATCAGAAACTGCGGTGGATATCACCAGTGGGACTGCATATATAGATTTTGAAGCGGTGGAGGACGAGGATAACGGAGGCGAGTCTCGCGTGGGAGGACTGAAATCCAATATTCCGTTTTCAGCAGTTCTGTATACCGGTCCTGCAGATGAAGAAGCGTGGAAGATTGTTAAGGACAGCGTCAATAAAAATCAAGATGTTCCTGCAGGGACTCAGGGAGAAAATCCTACGGTGAAATTATCCGGACAGGAACTGTCAGGCCGGACTCTGAAGGTGACGCCGACTTTTGGTGAGATTTCTTTCTTCAAGAGTACCAACGGAAGTTACCAGGTATTTTTAGATAATGTGAAGGATCCGGATAAGGCTACGGAAAGCTATGTTTATAAGATTTACACCATCGAGAACGGAGTGCCTAAGGATCTGGTCAGGACGGTGTCCACGGTCAGCAACTCAGGCGTAGAGCTTTATGTGGACGGAGAGACCGTTGACTTTAAGAAGGACTATATGGTCGAGTGTGAGGTCTCTTATTATGACAACGAGAAGTACTATACGGCACGTCTTAACGGTCTCTTTAAAACCGGCGATGAAGGAGCGGTAGTCTGGTATGTGGCGGCGGACGCGCCGGACAGCGAGAAACATATGCCGGAGTATATGGCGAAGACCGAGGAAGGGGCAACCGGTCCCAGCTGGATGTATGGATATCTGGTGGTTGATCTGGACAAGGCCGGATTTAGCATTGACGGTATGAAATCCATCCGGGTGCAGGTGTCCAGCGGTGATGACTATACCAGAACCTTGTTTTTTGAGGATTGGGAAGAAACAGATATAGCGGAAGAAATATACAAGCAGGACAGAGCAAAGCCAAAGGATGAACAGCGGTATCCCGGATCTGTCTATACCAACAAAGGAGACGCAAATGTTGTGAATGCGGATACCAACCGGCTGTTCCTCCCGGTCAATCTGTGGGCGTTAAAGGCAGGACCGTGCTACTACACATTTACGGTTACCGCCAGCGTGCAGCTGAGCGAGGTGACAAGCACGGAACGGGCCATTGGCACAACCGTGGTTCCGGCGTGGAGTTACAATGCAGATGAGAAGAATGTGGTTAAACAGGCAGCAGACGGTTCGTGGATTAATGAACTGAAATTTGAGATCAGCGATGTATCAGCCGACAAAAAGGAGCAGATGGCTTTTGCAGTTGGAATCCAAGATACCTGGGGAAAGGATTATCCCATCGAAGTACTTTCAACCAGGGTGGTGGAGCTGGAGATCAGTGATAAGAACAAGAATCCCATCGCTACATATCCAATCGATCTGTATGAGACATTCAATGTAAGCACAGACGATAAATATGTCTGGTGCAGTGAGGATAGAAGTCCGGTTGCACGGTATTTTGAAGAGAAGAAAAAGGGAAATCAGGATCCGCTGATTGTTTTTGACAGCAAAATGTTTGAAGGAAATCTGTCATCATACGAAAGGCTCTATCTGAATGTAAAGAATGTGTATGATTATACTTACCAAAATCCTTCCAACCCTGGATATTTCGATGAGATGGCAGGCAGCAATGTAAAAGGTTACAAGAATGAACTGAAATTCAAAAGTGAAGCAGTCTATGTGGATTTGGGAAAGGTCCAGCCGCCGCTGGTGACACCGCCTGAGGAGGCAGTGGATGTGATCACCATTGTCAACGGCAGACAGGCAGAGCTGGGAAAAGAAAGTATCGAGGCCAGTCTCGGTTCCGGCGCCAAGGACCCGGCATTGGATGATGACGTGATCCGTGGATTCCGTCTTGAAGCCAATTATCAGTCCAGCAATATTGAATCCATTACCTATTATCTTTTTACTTATGATGACTGGAAATATTTTTCGGAATGCAGCAACACGAAGTCAAATGGTGCGGATCCTACGGACCCGGAGCGAAGCGATATTGTCAGAGCCTCTTTGAAAGCGGAAAAAGGAGAGAAGGATCTTGAATACTGGAAAGAGAGAGTACTAAAGGTTGAAATCACACAAGATGTGGTAAAGGCATATCCCAATGCCCAATGGTATATGAAGGCTCCAGCACTGACCTTGATCTATGATGAAAACGGTGACGGTAAGCCTCAGGTGGTAAATGGAGACCGGATCATCTGCAAGACTCCTTTTGTCAAACGGGGACAGACATATGTTGCGGCATTTTCGGTTATGGATCGTTACCGGGTAGATGCGGATGGAAAGGCGACTTATTGGTATCCCTTCCAGCATGACATGTATCCCAATGGGAACGGTGCGCTTCTGCGAAGCCGTCCGATGAAGATGGACCGCCAGGCGCCTGTGGTAAAGATGCTTTTGGACCATACGGAGACGGACGGGAAACAGGAATGGGAGTTCTATGCATATGATCCGGATGAGGCCCTTGGGAAGATCAATTACAAGAAGGATAAGAGCGGAACAGATAGTTTTTATAATAAACTTTATAACTGGAAGGACACTATAGAAGATGCAAAGTCGGCTGCAGATGTGCCCTGGCAGAAAGGGTACATCATGTGCAGTGAGTACAATAGAGACAGCAGTGATGTAAGCAGATATCCGATCACGCAATATGCATCCGATCTCTATGTGTTCAGCGACAATAACCCGGTGTTTAAACAGGAAGTTAAGGCGTTACGCGACTGGGACAAATCAGGAGCAGCCCCTGAAAAGATGACACCTGCAAAGATTAAGGAAATTTTTGAACCCTATGAACAGGGTACTAAAGCCAGTGACATCAAGCTGGAGGCGCAAGGCAAAGCCTGGCACGGCAAATTTACTCTTGACCCATCAACTCTGCAACCAGGAAGGAGTTACTACCTGTTTATGGGAAGAAGTTTAAATGACAGTATCTATCTGACTACTGACAGCGGAGTTGAATCCGGCGGAGAGGGATGGAATCCAAGGCAGTATCCTACTCTGTATACCATGGCCGCATCCCGTTTTTATTACAATGGGCTGAAATGGGATCAGGATATGGTGGATGGAGTCCAGCTTAAAATTACCAACGATACCAACAATCTGAGTTTCTCTTTTGAAGCAACCTCAAAAGGTGTGGAACGTATTGTTGCCATGGAGATAACCGTATGGCAGAGAATCAGCGGCGGCGGTACGCCTTCAGAGCCAGAACAATATGATCTGCTTGAAAGGAAGGTGGTCTCCTGTGATCCCAATTCCAGTGCAGCGGCGGCAACCCTGGTTCTGGGAGATCTGAAAGGATACAGAGCCAATGCCCAGGCCTATGCCACTGCAAAAATCATATACGATACCGGTTTGTATGGAACGGCCCAGAGTAAGTATAGGACAGGAATTTCCAATGATGTTATTACGGTCACAGACGAAACCGGAAAAGAGAAGACGATTACCCTTCAGAAGGAGGAAAAGGACGATACATATTCTTTAAGGCTGCAGGAGACAGCCAACTGGTATGCCGGAACAGCTACCGATATCGGAGGGCCTTCCGCAAACATGAAGAACTCCGTGTGGAAGGTTAATAGTGCCAGCTTTCCAGACTTGGGAAATACAGCTGTTATGAGCATTATCCGCGGTAATGGAGGTGTTACCGGCACACAATACAGCCCCATAAATGGTATGCAGCTGACGGGCAGGGCCGTAAAGGGAGACGGATACCGGAGAGGGGACGCATTCGTGGCAGGAATGGACTCCGGCTGGAATTATACCAATACAAAGACGAAT
>CAYWRB010000321.1:0-3926 GCA_964460025.1 uncultured Hungatella sp. | reverse complement strand
AAGATCCAATTGAAATCTCATAGACACCTCCGTAAGACAAAAGGAGCACTCCCGGAACTTCTCCTGTCCCCACCCCTACGGCTGATTTGGACAAAAAAGAGTTTCCCAGAGTACTCAAAAGGCCACCTTGAGAAAGGTGGCTTTGAACCCTTAATCTTTTGCTGTCTCCGTCACAGCCTTTACCATCCCGGCAAGGCCCTGAATCTCCGATGGAATAATAATCTTTGTCGCCTTGCCATCGGCAGCTTTTGCAAAGGCCTCCAGACTTTTTAGCTGAATCACCGACTCATCGGCACCGGCTTCCTTGATAAAACGGATACCGTCTGCCGTAGCCTTCTGTATCTTTAAAATAGCCTCAGCCTGGCCTTCCGCCTCACGAATCCTTTTCTCCTTCTCTGCTTCCGCACGAAGAATGGCTGACTGCTTATCTGCCTCCGCATCCAGAATGGCCGACTGTTTCTTACCTTCCGCCACAAGAATCGTGGATTTCTTCTCGCCTTCCGCCTTCAAGATCGACTCACGTCTCTCACGCTCTGCCTTCATCTGCTTCTCCATAGCATCCTGAATCGCCGCCGGCGGGATGATATTCTTTAATTCCACTCTGTTTACCTTGATTCCCCAGGGATCCGTAGCCACATCCAAGGCGGCTCTCATCTTTGTGTTAATGGTCTCCCTGGATGTCAAAGTCTGATCCAGTTCCAGATCGCCGATAATATTACGAAGAGTGGTAGCCATCAAATTCTCGATGGCCATAATGGGATTCTCCACACCATAGGTATAAAGCTTGGGATCCGTGATCTGAAAGAAAACCACCGTATCAATCTTCATGGTAACATTATCTTTTGTGATAACCGGCTGCGGCGGGAAATCCACCACCTGTTCTTTTAAAAGCACCCTCTTTGCCACCCGGTCAATAAAGGGAACCTTCACATGGAGACCCACGGACCAGGTCGCCTGATATCCTCCCAAACGCTCAATGACAAATGCGCTGGCCTGAGGCACAATCTTGATACAGGATGACAAAATAATCAAAATAATCACCCCGATGGCTACAAAACCAAGCAAAAAACCCATATTATAGTTCCTCCTTTTTTAATGAATCCTCGCTGACGATCAATTTTACGCCGCGTATTTCTCTGACAATCACCAGTGTATCCTTCGGATATACCTCATTGTCCCCTACCGCCCTGGCACTCCACTCCTGTCCGTTAAGCACAGCCGTACCGGTATTCATCTTATTGTTTACTTCCTCCGTGATCCTGGCTTCTTTGCCTACCAGTCCCTCTACGTTGGTCTTCGTGCGGTTCTTCTCCACGTACCGCATAGCCCAGGGCCTGGTAAAAAACAGAAGAACAAAAGATACGGCAACAAAGACAACCAGCTGCACCTCCACGCTTGCTCCGAACAGTGACAGAAAAAACGCCGCCAAGGCACCTCCGGCAAACCATATGGTAGTTAATGCCATAGATGCCGCCTCAATTCCTATTAAAATCAGGAAAAATATTAGCCAATAAATAGATTCCATCACCATTTCCTCCTGTATCAGCCGATCCTTGCCCCGCTTGCATCAACCCGATATCCGTCCGGTGTAATCGTGTTGGCATACATAGCACCGCTTGTAAAATCGAAGAAATACCATTTGTTATTAATATACTGCCAGCCCGTAAGCATAGCTCCGTCTGATCCCAAGTAATACCAATAGTAGTTGATATACTGCCACCCTGTACGTCTGACCCCGTTGGTACCCATATAGTACCAGCGTCCGTTAAGAAGCTGCCATCCAGTAAGTATATACCCATTATTATCAAAATAATACCATGCATTGTCCACAACATGCCAGCCTCCGGAAAGCCATGTGCCGTCTCCGT
This sequence comes from uncultured Hungatella sp., assembly GCA_964460025.1. Taxonomy (GTDB): domain Bacteria; phylum Bacillota; class Clostridia; order Lachnospirales; family Lachnospiraceae; genus UBA3402. The sequence goes on along the minus strand of CAYWRB010000321.1, from coordinate 2,058 downwards.
TGGAATACCACCATGTAGAACCGCTTGGCACCCACCCTCTGGGCATAAAAGAAGAATTGGAAGACCCGGAGCTCGAACTGCTTTTTAGGTTCTGAACGTCGTCTTTCTCAAGATCAAAGCCCTCCGATTCATCAGACCACTCTCCCTTGCGGTCATCATAGGAAGAAACCGCCCGCACCTTAAAAGAATACTCTCCCGCCTTGCTGATGTTCTTGGCAAAATTATAGCTGGTACCGGCAGTGGTAGCGGTAGTAACCGTGCTTCCGTTCCGCAGAAGCCTTACTTCATAGGATTTGGCGCCTTCCATAGATTCCCAGGTAGCAATGGCTGAAGAACTCCACTCCAGTCCCTCTACCGCCGGCAGCACGCCTCCAATCCGCTTTAGATACACTTCCAAAGTCATGGTCGTATTCTTGTTGCGCCGGCTGGCCTTTTTATAGGTGATATTGGGAATACCTGTAAACTTAAAATTGCTTTTGGAAGTAGTGGAAAAGTAATAGTCATCATACGCCTCCAGCTCGATGCGGATCACAGGCCGTTCTCCAATGGTCCATCTCTCCGAATCCGTCTCAAAGGTAGCATATTCCACCCTGTACGAGGAATCTCCCACAACGGAAACATCCACATCACCTACATAATCTCCTGCCTCCGGCTCTTTATCAATGGAGAATGACAATTCCACCTTCTCAATCTTGGTTTCCCCATAAGAAGTCATCTGCATTGCCAGCAGAAAACCGACACACAATATCAATACTTTTAACCGTTTCATCCCGCTCCTCCTTCTCATCGTGTTTGTCAAATTCTGTTAAATTTATTATATTTTATTTTGTCTGTTTATTCAACTTCAATATCTTTAAGAGAATATTACGATTTCTTAACGGGTAAACGGCAAAAATTCCAAACAATTAATTCTTCTGCAGATTTCGCCTCTGTCTTGCCACCTCAAACATGAGAATGGACGCAGCCACCGCCGCATTCAGAGACTCTACCTTTCCGGCCATAGGAATCTTCACACAGGAATCTGCCATAGCAGCTGCACTGTCGCTTAATCCCTTTGCCTCATTGCCGATTAAAATCCCGGTATCCTCCCTATAGTCTTCCCGGTCATAATCCTTCGATCCCTCCAGATGGGCGGCATACAGGCGGATTCCCAGCTGCTTTAGTTCCTTAAGGCTCTCCCCCAAGTCATCCACATACACAAAAGGCATCCGAAAAATGGCTCCCATGGTGGATCGTATCACTTTTGGATTATAAATATCCGCTGTCCCTCTGTCCATAATAATTCCGCTGGCTCCGGCGCCTTCTGCCGTCCTGATGATGGTGCCCAGATTCCCCGGATCCTGCAGGGTTTCCAATATGATCAGATGCCTTTTTCCCTGTGCCTTCAACACATCTTTCATCTCATACCGGCTCTGCCGGGCAATGGCCAGAATCCCCTGAGGCGTCTCCGTATCGGACATGGCTTTCAGCACATCCTCTGTCACCGTCTCCACACAGTCCAGATTCGTCAGTCTCCTGGCCGCCTCGGTCTGAGTTTTCAAAAATGGTTCCGTTACATAGACACTGTCGATCCACTCTTTTGGCAGCTCAGCCACCATCCTGGGGCCCTCCACAACAAAAAGGCCTGTTTCTCTGCGGTATCTGGCTTTCTTTCCCAAGGCCGCTGCCTTTTTCACTTTGGCATTGCTTGTACTGCTTATCATATGCTTTCCAGCTCCTCCAGCCAAATTCTGCTGCTTGCATCACTTGGCATCCGCAGGTCTCCTCTCGGGGAAAGAGCCACGGTTCCTACCTTTGGTCCGTCAGGAATACAGGACCGCTTAAACTGCTGCGAGAAAAATCTCCTGTAAAATATCTTCAGCCATTTCAAGATTACATCCGGCTCATACTCCTTTTGGAAGGCTTTGACTGCCATGTAGTATATCCTCTTCGGCCTGTATCCAAAACGCAGAATATAGTACAAAAAGAAATCATGAAGCTCATAGGGCCCTACCAGATCCTCTGTCTTCTGGGCAATGGCTCCGTCTTCAGGCGGCAGAAGCTCCGGGCTGACCGGAG
>CAYWRB010000320.1:0-3947 GCA_964460025.1 uncultured Hungatella sp. | reverse complement strand
GCATAATCTTTTCCGTGAGATTATACCAGTCCTGTGCTGCATAGGCCTTTTCTCGGCCCTGCACGTCGTTCTTCCAGACTACTTTCTCACCGTTTGTCCTAAAGCCATGTCCCATATTCAGGCGTATGTAAAAATTTACTGCTTTCTGTAAGCTGTCTTCCGGCTCTGATGCAAAGGCATCCTCATAAACTGTTCTGGCGTATGGGGTATAGTAAATCTCATGGGCCAGCTTCTCCGGGTCGTGTTTTATCCACTTAAAGAGGTTCACCACGTCCCCGTCCAGGTCGTTTACCGTCTCGATATTCGACCGCGGCTTGTTAAAGAGCACGGCCCCGCTCCCGAAGAATGCTTCCAGGTAGCTGTGGTGCTCGGGGAAAAAACTGATAATCCAGTCCGCTATCCCCCATTTGCTCCCCGGGTATTTCATTATCGCTTTCATTATTCCGTCTCCCGGAAGTCCATCCGGAATCCAAATCTTTTTCCAAGGGATTTTACAAATCCCCTGATGGAATTCACAATCGCCTTTTTGTCCTCCGGCTTCCATCCCTCTATCTGTATGGTTATCTTCATACTATCCCCCCTTATTCTTATAGCGGATAACGCCTGGGCAGTTTTTCCCTGCATTCCTCAATTGACATACCCGGAGTAATATACAGCCGGTAATGCCCGCTGTATGGAACAAACCAGGTTAATTTCACCACACAATTTTCTGAGTTTGCAATCATAACCCCATTATTGATTTCATCATCTGTTGGTTTTTTGTCATCACATAAATATTCTTTTATCTGCTTCACTCCTAACCCCCCATTCCGTGCCAGTCCAGTTTCTTGCCGCACCAGTGGCAGTACGTCCCGTAAAAGGCATTTATACGCAGTTCATTGCCGCAGTTCGGGCACTCATATCCTTTCCTGCCACTTGCAAGCATAACCTGACGTGGTTCCACGGCTACCTGCAGTTCCCTGGCGGCCTGACATTCTTCGACTGTGCCAATTTCATGGTATTTTTCGTTTTCTTTTCTGTATTTATCGCACTTATTGCAGTGTCTTTCTGGACAGGAAGTTTTATTCGTCATATGTAAAGCAAATTGTTCTGCAAGCTGTCGAAATCTCTCAACTGTGCCGGTTTCACGGTAACTTTGAAGCGTTTCCATGCCGGATGTTACAACGCTTAATGCTTTTATCATCCTGAACGTCCCAGGCATTGTACAGTCCAGCTTATAATTATTAATAACCTCTAATGCTTCCTGTTCTGTCATATATTCCATACATTTTCCTTTCTATGGCTCTTTTCCAACACTCTCATAAAAAGACTGGACTGCCTGAAAAAGATACCTGAACAAACATTCCGCACGGGTGTCCCTATACCGTCCAAACAGTTTATTCCCGTCAGATATCAGGCTTTCCCATTCATCATCTTCCAGTTTCCGGAACCGGTACTTACAGGCCAGCCTCCATACGTCTACAAATACCCTGTATGCCATATCCTTCATAGTTCTTCCACCCTGATATAGATTCCCGGTATTTCCGCCCAGAACTTTTCCACAATCTCGCTTGCCACCAGGCAGTCATCCTTCCAGAAACCGGCTGCCGTCATGCAGTCTTTCAGCAGCTTCTGCAGGTTATCTGTATCCGGTATTCCCCGTTGCGGTGATTCCCGTTACGGGGAAAACACCACTTCACTATAAGCCTGCAGCCTTCTGTATATGGCATTTCCGGCTTATGCTGCAGTAAATACCCGGTAAGCTTCATCCTTGCGTTTTTAACTTCTGGAGGGTCATAAAATACCGGCCTGCCTTTTACCACGGAAACCTTTTTCTCCTGGTGGGTACATTCGGGCGGCACCATTGCCATAAAAAATTCAATCGCCATTGTTTTACCTCTTTAAAGTGTGAAATTATTGTTTTGTGAAAAAATATTTTGTCAGGCAATCAGGGGAAGGAGTCGTCGTGCTGAGCTTCGCACGACTACTTACCCCTGCCTGACCTCCGGGAAGGGAAGGAAAATTATCCCCCTTTAGGGGGATGTTTTTTTCCCTCAAAATTTCCCTGGGGAAAATATCGTAATTTACGTTTTTTTCCCTCAGTTTGAGGGAAAGGAAAATAACGTAATTTTCCCTTCTTTCCCTCTGTCAGGGAAAGGAAATTTTCATGCTTTTTTCCTTACTTTCCCATCATCTATGAGGAACCCGCCATGTTCTTTTATCCGGTTCCTGACAGTTTTTTCACTGATTCCCATATATTCCGCCATCCCCTGCACTGTGATGTCTTCCTCTATGCTGCAGGCTTCAAATGCCGCCTGTACGGACTGCTTCCTTTCCTTTTTCTTCTGCTCCGGCGATTTCCGTTTTTCCGCCGCTTTTTTCCATGCCGGTTTCTCTGCTTCCGGCTGGATGTCAGAGAGGGCTCCCACATTGTCCTGTCGGTGTACGGGGTAGTCAAACCACAGGTTTACCGGCGCAAATTTAGGGAATTCCCGCAGCGTCCCTTCTATCCTCCATGCAGTCTTCTCCTGCACTTTCTTGTTCGCAGCTTCCATTATGGCTTCCAGCGTTCCGTACTTCCCTGGCGTCAGTTTCTTTCTGCAGTAGGCCTCCATCTGTGGCCGGCTGCACATATCATCCTGGGACACTTCATCCTCCCAGTCCGTAAATTCCCTGTTAAGGAAGCGGATGCAGGCATCACATGCCGCTTTATTTTCTTCCTGCTTAAGGAGTTCCTCTGTCAGTTCAAGCTCTATCAAATCCAGCAGTGCATCAGGGTCACGGGCAAACACACCGGAGCCGCTGGCCCTGTCCATGGAACGCTTTCCGCCCTGGCTCCCCTTGGAGTGGTGGTGGCAGTAAATCACCGCGCAGCCAAGCTCCGTGCATACCTTGTCAAACTGGTTGCAGAAATTGGCCATCTGGTCGGCGCTGTTCTCATCCCCGGTAATGACCTTATAAATGGGGTCAATAATGACTGCGATATAATTCTTCCTGGCCGCACGCCTGATAAGTTTTGGCGCCAGCTTGTCCATGGGGATGGACTTGCCCCTTAAGTTCCAGATATCGATATTCCCCAGGCTGTCCGGGCTCCATCCAAGGGCAGTATACACGTCCTTAAACCGGTGGAGGCAGCTTGCCCTGTCAAGTTCAAGGTTCACATACAGGACTTTCCCCTTCGAGCACTGCCATCCAAGCCAGCGCCTTCCTTCGGCAATGGCACAGCATAATTCTATCAGCGCAAAAGATTTTCCGGCCTTTGACGGCCCTGCAAGGAGCATCTTATGCCCCTGCCGCAGTACGTCCTGGATAAGGGGCGGTGACAGCTCCGGGAGGTTTTCCCATACATCGTTTAAGGATTCCGGCTCAGGGAGGTCGTCATTTACGCTTTCTATCCACTCTTTCCATTCGTTCCATGACGCTTTTCCTATGTTGGTATCTACAAGGAACTGCTTTTTCCCATTACGCATAATCCCCGGCATCCTGGATAATCTGGAAGGGTTCTTATTTTGCCCGTCAGTCTTAAAACCGTTTTTGTTACAGATATTATACAGATAGTCAACCCTTTTCCTGTATTCCTGATAATCTGCTGCATCTACACGCACAACGGCGTGCAAGCTCTTGCCTCCACTATGGACTAAGCATGCTACTGGCAGTTCCAGTTCCCTGATGACAGCATTCTGTTTCTCGATCTCCATGTCGTCCGACTCCACCAAAGCGTAGCGGAAATCCGTCACGTTCTCATTCTTCACGCCCTTCCCGTCCAGCGGGTTGAACCTGATCCATGCCCCTGCTTCCCTGTTGTAATCGCCGATCGCGTACCCGATGTCCTCATATCTGTCAAGCTCGCGGATCAGCTGCCCGGCAGTCCTGTCGTACACCCCCTTTGACGGCATATGCTTCCCGTCTTTTTCAAAGGAATGGGTGACGAAGCCTACAGTTTCTGACGCCTCGAACAGCGTCTCCAG
>CAYWRB010000319.1:0-3957 GCA_964460025.1 uncultured Hungatella sp. | reverse complement strand
TATCTACATAGAATGTATGTTTCGGCAGATTCAGTCCGCACTCACGAAGCAGCTCTGTCCGGTAAACCACGGAGTGCATTAAAATATACTGCCCCAGCATAAACATCTTCACATCATCCCAGGTAGTCACCTGATCCTTGGGGAGAGCCGTCCGGTAATTCATCACCTTTTTTCTCTTGGCTCCCTGTTTCTCATACACAAAATTGCACACCAACATATCCAGCGTCTGGTTCCCATAGACAAAACGGCGCAAGGTCCGTAAGACTTCCATATAGGCTTCCTCATCCACCCAGTCGTCGCTGTCCACCACTTTAAAGTAGATGCCCTGTGCATTCCGAAGCCCTGCGTTTACCGCTTCCCCGTGCCCTCCGTTCTCCTGATGGATGGCCCGGCAGATGCCAGGATAATTTTTCTCATATTCATCAGCGATCTCTCCCGTCCTGTCTTTGAAAGATCCGTCATCCACAATCAGAATCTCCACCTGATCCCCTCCCGGCAGGAGAGAATCGATACACCGCCTCATATACTCCTCAGAATTGTAGCACGGGATGGCTACCGACAACAGCTTCACTGTGATACCTCCTTGAACTTTATATTCATGAATTCAAAACGTTTCAAATCCCCTTATCCCGCATCTTGTTGATACCCTTTCATCACATGTATTACGGAAAGCAGGCATACTCCGCTTAAGACTGTCACCAATAAAAACGAGAAGTACGGCATACCTTCTTCAATTTTCAGCCATTTTCCCACCAAAATAGAAGTAAGATTTGCACTGCCATGAATCACCCATGGAACCAGAAGCGTCCCATATCTTTCCCGGCCGTATGCCAGCACAAGAGCCACCAAAAAAGCATACGTCCCCTGTACCAGGCTGCCATGGTACACCCCGAATAGAAGCGAGGAAATCACCACAGATATCAGGAATCCGCACCTTTTCCTGAAAGCCTTGTATACAAATCCCCGAAAGATCACTTCCTCCGCCCCGGGAATCACCACCCCCATAGCCAGCATCTGAAACCAAAGAGGCGGCGAATACAGCACTGCTGCCACCTGCCTGTAACCTGTAAACCTGTTTTTTATCCCGCTTAATGTTATCAGGTTATTAAACAGAAGGCTGCTGCTGACCCCTGCCGTGCAGAGAAGCAAAAACGTCCAAAAAATCCCTGCTTTTAAAGTCTTAACAGATATTTTTTCTCTATTCCTCATGAAGGAAAATGTCTTCCCACCATACAAAATTCCCAAAATAACAACCGTAACCGCCGCGGAAATCGTCTGCACAGCCAGATTCCCCACGCCCGGAAAAACCACCCGGCAGCTTTCCGTCAAAAGCTCATAAAACGCGATTGGCCATATCATCTCCCAAATCCATTGTATCATTCTGCCACAAACTGTCCTTCCGTTTTCTTTCCACATCTTACCACAAAAAAGCCTCTGGGTAAAGTATGGTTTTATCTTGCCCCATATCTGTTTCAGTAGTATACTAATCGTAAATTTTAAAGAACGAGGTATACTTCTATGGCAAAAAAACGAATGGTTATGGCCCTGGGCCACCGGGCTCTTGGAACCAATCTTCCGGAGCAGAAGGAGACGGTAGCCAGGACTTCAAAAATTATCGCTGATTTTATTCAGGAAGGCTGGCAGATTGCCATTGTCCACAGCAACGCCCCCCAGGTAGGCATGATTCACACCGCCATGAATGAATTCGGCAGACAGCATGAAGGCTACACCGCTGCCCCCATGTCCGTCTGCTCCGCCATGAGCCAGGGTTACATCGGCTACGATCTGCAAAACGGCATCCGAACCGAGCTTATGCGCCGCGGCATCTATAAACCTGTGGCAACCATCTTAACCCAGATGATGGTAAATCCTTACGATGAAGCATTCTATACCCCTGTCAAAGCCGTAGGACGCTTTATGAACAGCCAGGACGCCAAAGCCGAGGAAGATAAAGGAAATTATGTAGAAGAGGTTCCCGGCAAAGGCTTCCGCCGTGTGGTAGCCTCCCCCAAACCGGTGGCCATCGTGGAGATCGACGTGATTAAAGCCGTCCTGGATGCAGACCAGATCGCCATTGCCTGCGGCGGCGGCGGAATCCCGGTGATGGAACAAGGCTATCGTCTGAAGGGTGCCAGCGCCGTCATTGAGAAAGACCTGGCTGCCGGTCTTTTAGCCAAAGAAGTAGATGCGGACGTACTGATGATCCTGACCAGTGTGGATAATGTAACCTTAAACTACGGCCGCACTGACGAAAAACCGATTTTCTCCATGAGCACCAGTCAGGCAGAAGACTATATCCGGCAGGGACATTTCGAATTTGCCTCCATGCTTCCCAAAGTAGAGGCATCCGTTGATTTCATTACTCATGGAAAAGAGCGGTGTGCCATCATTACCTCTTTGGACAAGGCCAAAGACAGTCTGGCCGGAAAGGCAGGCACTGTCATCCGCTGAATATCCTGAGGGCATATCTGAAAATTGCTTTCCGCCGGATGTGCCTTCCCCTTGGTGGGAGTTTAGTACTGCCTTGCTTCCATTTCGGCAAGGCAGTACCAGTCATTCCTATACACATTTTCATAAAATTTATCTATTTTCCATCTCTGCACTGTCTTAGCAGCAACATCCCAATCTATTTTCTCTTCCCACAGCTAATAATAATCCTGAAACTCGATATATTCAGAAAGGAGATTACTATGTGCCATTTGAATCAATCAAAGCATAATTCCGGTTGTTCCTGCCATGGCCAACAGGCCGGCCCGACTCCCGCATCATCCCACCAGGCACCGGCCGGCGCCTCTGCGGCTCAGGGTTTCGCTTTCCTTCCGCTTGCCATCGTCACCGTTCCCATGCAAGTCTGGGAACAGCCTTATGAACCCTGCAAGGCCCTAAAATCCGGAACCGTGTTCCCCAGCTTAGAGCTTCCATTTTACGCCAAAGGAGGTGGGTGCTGTGGCTGACAGAGCTGCGCTTTTAAAAAAGATCGGTGAGATCAGCTTTACTTTGGACGATCTGCGTCTGTTCCTGGACACCCATCCTTTAGACGGGGATGCCATGAATCTTTACCAGCAAAATATCACCCAGAGAAAGCAGCTGTTAAAACAGTATGCCGATGATTTTGAACCCTTAACCACAGATTGTATCTGCCTGGACACCAACGGCGGCAGCAGCACCTGTACCAAATACCCGGGCCAGAAGCACTGGACCTGGAGTGACGGCCCTGTGCCGTGGGATCTGGCCGCCAATGAATATGCCATAATAAAAGGAGGTGTATAGTCCGTGTGGAATTATGAAAAACGTCTGCAGTTTCCGGTGCATATCACCAAACCCTGTCCCAAAACCGCCTCTCTCATCATCAGCCAGTTTGGCGGGCCGGATGGAGAGATGGCTGCTTCCATGCGTTATCTTTCCCAACGCTACACCATGCCATGCAAGGAAGTAGGAGGACTTTTAACCGATATCGGAACCGAAGAATTGGCACACCTGGAAATGGTCTGTGCCATGATCTGCCAGCTGACCAAAAATATAACCGCCGAGCAGGCCAAAGCAAACGGCTTTGACGCCTATTATATCGACCACACGTCCGCCCTCTGGCCCACAGCCGCGGCAGGGGTTCCCTTTAATGCCTGCGAATTCCAGTCCAAAGGCGATGCCATCACCGATCTGACCGAGGACCTGGCCGCCGAGCAGAAAGCCAGAACCACCTACGACAACCTGATTCGAATCGTCGAAGATCCGGAAGTCCTGGCACCCCTTAAATTCCTGCGCCAGAGAGAACTGGTCCATTTCCAGAGGTTCGGGGAGGCTCTGGAAAAAATAAAGGACAACCTGGATGCCAAAAACTTCTATTACTTTAATCCTGAATTTGATAAGCAGTTTGTGAAATAGAAGCCAAAATTGCTTGAAACTACAGGAGAGTTTATAGATATTATGCTGTAAAAATAACGACTTTACCTCAACTTT
>CAYWRB010000318.1:0-3987 GCA_964460025.1 uncultured Hungatella sp. | reverse complement strand
CGCCTTTACGGAACTGTTCAGCGATCCGAAAAATGCGGCTCAGCTGTATACGGCGCTGGATGGGGAAGAGGCCGCGCCAGAGGATATCTGCTATACAACACTGGAAGGAGTGCTGTTCGTGGCGCGTAAAAACGATATGGCTTTTACGGTCAAAAACCGTGTGTTAGTCATCAGCGAGCACCAGTCAACGATAAATCAAAACATGCCGCTGCGGAGCATTATTTATTATGGCCGAACTATGGAGAGTCTGGTAGAGAAACGTGCTCTTTATCGGAGGCGCCTACTTCCCATTCCTACCCCAGAATTCTATATGTTTTATAATGGAAGCAAGCCGTTTCCGCCAGAAAAAATTTTAAAATTATCAGACGCATATCTTGAAAAAGAAGATTCCCCTATGTTAGAATTGACAGTGAAAGCAATCAATATTAATCTGCCGGAAAATCATTCTATTTTGAAAAAGTGTCGTCCCTTATATGAATATTCCTGGTTTATTCAAAAAATCAGAGATTATTTAGGACAAAAGCAGGAAAGGAATGTGGCGCTTGCACATGCGGTCAAAGATTGTGAACGGGAGGGCATACTGGCAGATTTTGTGAAAAGGCATGGATCGGAGGTCATTAATATGCTATTTACACAGTTCAATATGGATGATGCACTGGAAGTGAGTTTTGAAGAGGGAATCGAAGAAGGGAGAGAAGAAGGTGAACTTCTGAAACTGATTAAGATGGTTTGCCGAAAATTGGAGAAGAGGAAAACGGCAGATGTAATAGCAGAAGAACTGGAAGAAGAACAGGGGATAGTTAATGCCATTTGTACCGCAGCAGAAACCTGTGGTCTGGATACTGATGGTATATACAAAGCTTTACAGACGGTGCATTCCGTGGTATAGTCGGTCGGATACACGTAGGGACAAAGAATCAGGGATTATTTAAGACAGAAGCAGGAAAGGGATGCGGCGATTGCTCATGCAGTTGAAGATTGTGAACGGGAGGGCATACTGGCAGATTTTGTGAAAAGGCATGGATCGGAGGTCATTAATATGCTATTTACACAGTTCAATATGGATGATGCATTGGAAGTGCGTTTTGAAGAGGGAATTGAAGAAGGTGAAACTCTGAAACTGATTAAGCAGGTTTGCCGGAAGTTGGAGAAGAGGAAAACGGCAGATGTAATAGCAGAAGAGCTGGAAGAGGAACAGGGGATTATCAATGCCATTTGTACTGCGGCAGAAACCTGTGGTTCAGACATTGACGGTATTTACAAGGCATTACAGACAATGCATGCCATAGAATAATCGGCCAACACCTGCCGGATACACGTGTTGAGAGGCTCCCATATAAAGGTTGCGTCCCCCTGGAAAATATGTTACAATTTCTTCAAAATTTACCCCTACAAATATGTACTTTCGGAAACGTTTTGGAACCGGTCGCTGAAAAGCGGGCAGAAAGAACTTCCGGAAGTCCGGAAAAGAAAGGAATCAGGATATATGAACATATTATATCAAAGCACCCGTGGCAAAGAGACAGGGATAACCGCCTCCCAGGCAATTCTGAAAGGGATTGCCAGTGACAGCGGACTGTTCATGCCTACACAGTTTCCCCAATTAGATATCCCCATGAGCCAGCTGGCCGGAAAATCCTACCACGAGATTGCTTACGAAGTTATGAAGCTGTTCTTGACAGATTACACCGAAGAGGAATTGAAGAATTGTATTGCCAATGCCTACGATGATAAATTTGATACGAAGGAGATTGTTCCTCTGGTTAAGGCGGACAATGCCTATTACCTGGAATTATTTCATGGCAACACCATTGCCTTCAAGGATATGGCTTTGTCCATCCTTCCGTATCTTATGGTTACGGCAGCCAGGAAGAATCACGTGAACAGTGAGATTGTCATTCTGACAGCTACCTCCGGAGACACCGGAAAAGCCGCCATGGCAGGTTTTGCCGATGTGCCTGGAACCAGAATCATTGTCTTTTATCCCAAGGACGGAGTCAGCCGCGTACAGGAATTGCAGATGGTGACTCAGAAAGGCGACAATACCAGTGTTGTGGCGATTCACGGCAACTTTGACGATGCCCAGACCGGGGTCAAGAAGATGTTTGCGGATCAGGAGCTGGCGGCAGAGCTGGCAGCCAAGGGCTTCCAATTCTCATCTGCCAACTCCATCAATATCGGCCGTCTGGTGCCTCAGGTGGTCTATTACGTATACGCATATGCCAAGCTTTTAGCGGACGGGGAGATCAAAAATGGAGAGCAGATCAATGTCACGGTTCCCACCGGCAACTTCGGCAATATTCTGGCAGCTTATTTTGCAAAGCAGATAGGCGTGCCCATCAAAACATTGATCTGTGCGTCCAATGACAATAAAGTGCTTTACGACTTTTTCAGAAGCGGCACCTATGACCGCAAACGGGAGTTTATCCTTACCAGTTCCCCGTCCATGGACATCCTGATTTCCAGCAACTTAGAGCGTCTCATCTACTTAAGCACCGGATGCAATGCAGAAGAGACGGCAAAGTTTATGGAGCAGCTGACCTCCACTGGAGAATACACCATTACGGAGGAGATGAAGGGTAGAATGGCAGACTTTTATGGCGGCTTTGCCACCCAGGCTCAAGATGCTGAGGCCATCCGCAGTTTGTATGAGAAGACAGGCTATGTGATGGATACCCATACGGGCGTGGCATCTGCGGTTTATAACAGGTATAGAAAAGAGGAGCAGGACGAGACGAAGACAGTCATCGCTTCTACTGCCAGCCCCTACAAATTTTCCAAGAGCGTTATGGAAGCCATCAAAGGATCCCTGCCGGATTTAGATGAGTTTAAGGCCATAGATCTTCTTCACGAGACATCAGGCACGGCCATTCCCCAGGCAGTGGAAGAGATCCGCAATGCTAGGGTCCGCCATAATCTGGAATGCGATATCGACCAGATGAAGGATACGGTAGTGAAAATCCTGGGAATCTCATAATTTTCTGTTTTCAAAATATGGGTTTTAGTGTATACTAAAACTTAGTATTATATAATCAATCACCAACCCCTTCCTGCTCCTTTACCAGCAGGAGGACACGGCGAAATAAAGAATATGGAGGACTTGTATTATGCTGGTATCAGCAAAAGAGATGCTTGACAAAGCAAGAGAAGGCAAATATGCCGTAGGTCAGTTTAACATCAACAACCTGGAGTGGACAAAGGCCATTCTTCTGACTGCAGAAGAACTGAAATCCCCGGTTATCTTAGGCGTATCCGAGGGTGCAGGCAAGTATATGACCGGTTATAAGACCGTAGTAGGCATGGTAAACGGAATGCTGGAAGAGTTAAAGATTACGGTTCCCGTAGCACTTCACCTGGATCACGGCAGCTATGACGGATGCCTGAAATGTATCGAGGCTGGCTTCTCCTCCGTTATGTTTGACGGCTCTCATTATCCAATTGCGGAGAACATTGAGAAGACCACAGAGTTAGTAAAGATCTGTAAAGAAAAAGGACTGTCCATCGAGGCAGAGGTTGGTTCCATCGGCGGCGAGGAAGACGGTGTTGTAGGCATGGGCGAGTGCGCAGATCCCAACGAGTGCAAGGCTATCGCAGATCTGGGCATTGACTTCCTGGCAGCAGGCATCGGTAACATCCACGGCAAATACCCGGCAAACTGGCCAGGCTTAAGCTTCGAGACACTGGAAGCAGTGAAAGAAAAGGTAGGCGATATGCCATTAGTTCTTCACGGCGGTACAGGTATTCCGGCTGATATGATCAAAAAAGCCATCAGCTTAGGCGTAGCCAAGATCAATGTAAACACAGAGTGCCAGCTGTCCTTCGCAGCAGCAACCCGTGAGTACATCGAGGCAGGCAAAGATCAGCAGGGCAAGGGCTATGACCCGAGAAAACTTCTGGCTCCTGGCACGGAAGCAATCAAAGCAACCGTAAAAGAGAAGATGGAACTGTTCGGTTCCGTTGGCAAGGCTTGAGAAATAAGAGCGAAAT
>CAYWRB010000317.1:1592-3994 GCA_964460025.1 uncultured Hungatella sp. | reverse complement strand
ATGAATCCTCCTCTTATACCGCAATTTCGGAAGATTACGGAACACTCGGCACTGGGTATTGATGGCCATCACATTTCCCTGGTTGTCCAAATTAACACGGCCGGTTAACAGCGCCTGGAATTTTGTCTCATGCAGAGATCGGACATAATACAGAAGTTTCCTGGCATCCTCCGGAAGAAAGTACTCATCCGCGTCTAAAAATACGATCCACTCATATTTCGCCTTCTCAATCGCAAAATTCTTCGCTGCGGCAAAGTCGTCGATCCAGTCAAAATGGTAAACCTTTGCCCCCATCTTCTCGGCAATCTCCACAGTCCTGTCCGTAGAACCGGTGTCCACCACAATCTGTTCGGTTACAATCCCCTTTCCCCAGGAAAGGGCCCGCTCAATATCCTTCTCCTCGTTTTTTACAATCATACACTGGGAAATCCTTGCTCTGCTCCGCCCTCTCAAATTTCTTTCCCTCTCACTTTCTTAAAAATTCTATTGGTCTGTCACATTCCAATCTGCGATCTCTCCTCTGGGGTAAACAGACTTTCCAGTACATACCCAGCGAAAACGCCCCGTCCCGACCTCTCTGCCGCCTTAACCAGAAACAGCTTGTCTTTCAACAAGGAAAAATCATAGATTTTGGAAATAAACTGAAGCACTGCCGGATATTCCGGATGATTGGTCTCCTCCGATTCCGGAAGCAGAACCTTCAGTAATTTAGACAGCACCGCCATATTATATTTCTGATACTTCAAATAAATAACCGCATAGGACGCACATTTCTCCCTGTTCCCGGCCTCATAACAGCACCGGACCAGCAGGTCATAGGCCTCCAAAAGTTCTCCTGCCAGAATAAGGGCTCTGTTGCTGCATCCGTATCTATTCAGCTTCTCAATGGCTGCCTCCAGATAAGCCGCCGCCAGATCCGCCTGTCCCTCAGATGCAAAGTAGCGGCCCATAATATAGTCAAAATCCGCTTCCTTTGGAAGTCTCTCAACGGCCTGCCGATGTACCTTCTCCATCGCTTCCCTGGCAGCTCCGTCTTTTTCCATCAGAAGCGTCAAAAGCTTGGTAAAGGTATAGGCACTTCGCTGGTCATATTCATCCAATATCGCTGGCATATGCTCAATGGCTCTGTTATACCATTCTTCTGCCTCCTTCAAATCCCCGTCGCTAAAGCACTCATCCCCCATGTATCCCATCATCTCATAGCTGTCAGGATTCTCCTCCAGTTCCTTTCCGATGAGCCTTCGGTTCCTTCCTTCTCTTTCTTTTTGATCCAACGCTTTTTTCTGATAACCTGTGTGAAAAATGGAAATCTCCCTTGTCACGTCTCCGATATGAAGTTCTCTTCCTCCTGAAGCCTCCAGCTGTTCATGGATCCTTCTGCGGTATCGAAGCTTTGGCGTGTTCCGAAAAAAACGAATCAGGGTTCCTGAGGAAAAAATCTTTCCCTGTTCGTCAAGGTTCTGGCATCCTGTGGAAATCCCGTCAAATCTGCCAGGCGGAAGATCCTTTAAAACCTGAAATATCTTTTTTGCATCCTCAGGCATCAGGTATTCATCCGCATCCAAAAAAGCGATCCAGTCCCCTTTCGCCTTGTCAAGAGCATAATTTTTGGCCGCCGCAAAATCATCGGTCCAGGGAAACGAAAAGACTTTGGCCCCTGCCTCTTTGGCCAGTTCCACCGTCCGGTCCGTGGAGCCGGTATCCACCACAATCTGCTCCCACATAATCGCTTTTCCCCAGGATAAGGCCCTCTCTATGTTCTTTTCCTCATTTTTTACAATCATACACTGGGAAATACGAAGCTGACTTCCTCTTGACAAGATGACTCCTCCTTTATTATAAAAGTCCGACGACAAATAGGCGGCATCAATTCCGGTATGCCAAGTGCGCCCGCCAAACTTTCACGTGTGGTGCGTCTGCAATCGGACGCATAAACGTCTGCTGTCACAGCTGCTTTCGGCTGCATGAAAGAAGCGCCTCTTTCTGCCTTAACAGCTCTATTTTAAGGTCAACCTTCCCTTTGGCTCCTGCCGTCCTTGCATCCTCCAGCAGCCTTCCTGCCGTTTTTGCCGCCTCTCTCCTGCCTATGGTACCTTTTTGCATCATATCCTCCGCCTGACGCAAGTGCTCTTGCGCCTGACTGTCAAAATCCTGCTCTTCTTCCCATGTTTTCCAGGAGCTGTCCTTCGCCATTGCCCACATCAGTTTCACAGAAGGGGAGACACCATAATCTTCCCTCTTGTCATCCTCAAAGTACAGCCGAAACACGTCATCCAGAAGCGGTGTATCGTCGCAGTAGCAAAGGACCCTTCCATTTTCCGCCGCCAGCTTCAGGGCATCCGACACAACCTGGTCCGGATCTGCAAAATTTACCGTACCATTGATCAGCACAAGATCAAAAT
>CAYWRB010000317.1:0-1582 GCA_964460025.1 uncultured Hungatella sp. | reverse complement strand
GCTTTGCTGAAGCTGAAGATGTCCGTAATCTCCTGCAAGGAAACTGATCCGAGGCAGCTTCTCCACTTCTGATATCCGATTCATCCATTCCATATCCATGGCATCGCAGGCACACACCAGGGAAGATTCCTCACAAAATTCTCCCAGCACCGCAGCCAGATGACAGCTTAATTTTCCTCCCCCGCATCCGTATTCCAGCATCCTTACGGGCTGTGATGTCCGAATCAGACATGCTGCCAGAAGAACATCGGTCAGGGCTGTCCCAAGCCTCCTATCATTTCTGTCCCAGGGTCCCCACTCGATCAGATCTGCCAGCACATCCGGTATGGTACGGATGTTCTGATTCTCCAGACAGTGCATGGGGATCCTGCTGCGATTGGTCAGAAACTTGCCGCAGTCCAGCAGAACTCTCTCTCTTTCCTGCTCCATATAGATAAACTGTTTATCTCTGTAAAACAATTCCCCCATCCTATGTATCCTCTCCAAATATCAGATCATATACTTTGTCTACGATACGCTCCATATCATAATGCTCTTTGGCATAGGCATACGCATGGCGGGACATGTTCCCCAGCCTGTCACTGCGGCACAAGCGGATCAAAATATCTCGAACTCCTGCCACGTCCCCAACGTCAGCCGCCAGACCGCAGCGCCCGCTGTCCGTAGCCTCCTCATACTCATCAATCTTCGTTATGGCAATCACGTCTCCTGCATAAAGAGCTTCCGCCACAACATTGGGGGTCCCTCCTTCCCAGGCTGAAGTCAGGGCAAAAATCTTCGCCTCCAGATACTCCTTATACAGCGCTTCTTTCTCCCTGATCTCCCCCAGAAAATGGATTCTCTCTTTTAACCTGGGGAACTCCTCCCAAAACCGGTTCAGATATTCTTCAAATTCTTTTTCCATGGTTCCTGCCAGATGAAGCTCCCAGTCCTGAAGCTGCTGCTCCGCCTGTGCAAAGGCCTCCAGCAGTACATGAGTCGCTTTCTGTTCCGTTCCCAATCTTCCCACAGTCAAAATAACATTTTTCTTTTTCTCAAATGCCGGGACCCAAGTCTTCTCTGAGAAACGGTAGAATCCGTTTGGAATATGTTCGATCACCCAGGGCCATTTTTCATTCAGATGCCTCTGCATGGCAGCGCCGGATGTACAGATCACGTCGCACCGTTCCATAAAATCCCTTATAAACGGCTTCTGCCACAGGATCCTGTCCATGTAACCGGAATTAGCGTCCAAGGGAAGATATACTTTCCCCTCCGGGTTACATTTCTTATACACCTCCACCACAGGCAGAT
This sequence comes from uncultured Hungatella sp., assembly GCA_964460025.1. GTDB lineage: Bacteria > Bacillota > Clostridia > Lachnospirales > Lachnospiraceae > UBA3402. Next base: position 289 of record CAYWRB010000317.1, on the reverse strand, counting down.
AATCCGGATAAATTCCTCTGAGTATTAAAACATCGATCTTCCCTGCTTCTCTTCGGATATAGTCTTCCTTGGATGCAAGGGTTCCGTCCGGCAGAAATTCAAGCTTCACGCCTTCAATATACTTCAGGTTTGAAGCGTCCTCCATAGGGGCGCCTACCATTGTCACATCACAGTCATGGTTTTTGAAAAGCAGATAAGGGATCAGACCGCAGTCCTTTAGAAGTTCCGCATTGTTCCACCCACGCTCATAAGGCGCCAGCGCTACCGCTCTCTTCCTTTGTCCCTGCTG
>CAYWRB010000316.1:0-4015 GCA_964460025.1 uncultured Hungatella sp. | reverse complement strand
AAGAATGTGGAACAGTATATAGAGCGGATTGATGAGATGATTGAACGGAAACGGAACCTATTGAACCCGGATGGAACCGTAGGGCTGGTGCGCTGACATTGTGCACCAGCCCTAATGTTTTATTGGATTATGAGATATCATACACGGATCTGCATCGGAAGGAAGCGGCATCTCCGGCCAGGATTTCAACCTGGCATGTACCGGCTTCCATGTCGAAAAAGTTATCGGAAAGCTTCACATCCTGATCCGGACTCTCTATGAATACATGCTTGGCATAAGCATTGGCTGTCACGGTGATGGTACTGCCTTCTTTTGCCAGAGTCAGGCAGGGATCCTGGAAGAAATAGTGTTTGGGCGGCGTAAATAGACAACTTCCCTGGGAAACCACCTTGTCTCCCATGTAAAATTCATAAAAAAGATGGATGGTTCTTTCATCATATTGGGAAAAATCCAGTTTTTCAAGCCATACACCGTCTAAAGCAGGTACGGTTACGGCCGATTCTCCAGATTTCAGCACACGGCTGTCCGGAAGGCACAGTTTCCATTTGGCCACTCCTGTGATTTCCGTCATGGTCTCATTGGCCACATGAAGCCTTGCGCTTTTTTCTATGGTCCTAGGCTCTGATACACAGAAGGGTCTTTCACTCAGTTCGCCGATTTCCTCACAGGAGATCAGGACAGGCGCAAACATTCTCTTTTCTGCATAGTGAAGGGCCTTCCATCTGCCGTAATAGTCGATGCTGGACCAGGAAGCCACCGGCCAGATATCATTCAGCTGCCAGACTACGCATCCCATACACCTGCCCCGGTGGCGCCGGAAATGCTCTACGCCGTAACGAATGGCATCTGCCTGTAAAAGCTGGGATGCATAAAGCATACTGTCGAAATCCTTGGGGAAGAGATAGGTGGCGGACAGATAATTTAAAATCTTTCCGTTAGCCGCACAGTTTCTTTGGTGCATCTCCATGGTACGGGAGAAAATGTTTTGCTCCTCCGGCAGGGCAAAGCTTTCCACTGTCTTTAAACAGGGAAAGGACTGGAAGCCGAATTCGGACAGATAGCGGAAGTAAAATTTCCGGTATTCGGTGAAAGGTTTATTTCCATGCCATACATCCCAATAGTGGGTGTCTCCGCTGTTTTCATCACAGGGATTGTCAAAATTGCCGCCGGAGGAGGGGCTGGAGGGCCAGTAAAACCTTTGGGGATCCTCTTCCTTCAGTATCTTGGGGATAATGTACTCAAATATCTTGATGTAATCGTATATCTGCTTGGCGGAAGGATTCCAGTCTGACTGGAGAACCTGGCTTTCCATTTCATTGTTGCCGCACCATAAGCCCAGGCAGGCATGGTGACGGATTCTTCTCACATTGTCGATAATTTCCTGAGTAATATTCTGCTCAAAGTCATCATCCAATTCATAGGATGCGCAGGCAAACATAAAATCCTGCCACACCAAAAGTCCCAGCTCGTCACAGATATCATAGAACCAGTCATCCGGATAATAGCCTCCGCCCCAGACACGGATACAGTTGTAGTTGGCAGCTGCGGCATCTCTTAATAATTTTTCGGTTCTCTCTCTTGATGTTCTGGACAGAAGATTGTCTTCCGGAATATAGTCGGCGCCCATGGCAAAGATTTTGATGCCGTTGACCTCATGGGCAAAACAACTTCCCCATTCGTCTTTTTCGGTGTTGACAGTGGCGGTGCGCAGACCGATTCTTTTTTCCCAGACATCCAGAACCTCCCCCTGGCCTGAGCGTGCAATGACCCTTATCTGGTACAGGGGCTGCCGGCCATATCCTCTTGGAAACCAGAGCATGGGCTCTGGGATTTCTATCAGGCATTGGCCGTCTTCAGAGGTGAAGCTGTCTGCTGTGGTACGGCCGTCCGGAGAAGTAACCGTTACTTCCAATGAGATTTCATGGGCTGCATTCATAAGCTCCAGCGCCACATCGAGCTCCAGCACCACTGCATCCGACCGGTGATGCTGGGTGATATAGACATTGTCAATGCGTCCTTCTTTTATGCCAAGGAGAGAAACCTTCCGAAAAATTCCGGCATCGGGAAGTCTTGGCCCCCAGTCCCAGCCAAACATGCAGTGGGCTTTTCTCAGATGCGGAAAACCTTCCATGGCATCGGAAGAACCGCCGGTATAGACTTTTTTATTCGCTTCCTTTATGTACAGGGTTGGAGAGTGGAGCACTACCTTCAGGCAGTTTTCTCCCTGGCGCAAAAGAGGCAGAATACTAAATTCCCAGATACGGTGCATGTTATAGCAGGCCCCCAGGTGATGTCCATTGAGAAAAATATCGGCCAGTGTGTCGATCCCGTCAAAGCGGAGCAGTACTTTGTCGCAGTGAAACAAGGCCTTTTCAGGAGTGAAACTTGTCTCAAAGGAAAAGTCATTGTCCATAAGAGGCAGAAGCTTTAACTCATTGTCGCGGTAATAAGGATCCGGAATCAGTTTTTTATGTAACAGTGCGCTGTAGACGGATCCGGGGATTTGAGCTTCAATGCCGTCTTTCGGTACAAGCCCTGCATCTTTTCCTATGATCTTAAAATTCCATGATCCATTTAAGGTATATTTTAGCATAGGTTCCTCCCTGCTTCTTCATGTAAGGTCTCCACGTAAGCCAGAATCAAAGGTGCCACACCCTTGGCGTCGTTTTCCACAACAGGTTCTCTCATATAGTAGTCAAAGGTTCCTTCCCGCATTTCTTTATTGCCAAGACCTGCCACAAGGCAGATGCCTCCCAGCTGCAGCCGGCCGTCTTTTTCGGAGAGATATTTTTTACAGACACCGTCAAAGGCTTTTTTTCCATAGGCAAAGTAAGAAGAATCCAAAAGCCCCAGGCGGACACTTTTCATGATGGCGTAGGCATAGATGGCGGAACCGGAAGTCTCGAGATAGTTGGGAGATATGCCGCCTCTGTTTACCACCTGGTACCACATGCCGGTTTCTTCATCCTGATAAGGGAGCATAGAGTCAATAAGTTCCTGATAAATTCTGATAAGCTCCCGCTTTTCTGTTGTCATGGAATCAGGCATAATCTCTACGGTATCGATGAGAGCCATGGCATACCAGCCTAAAGCTCTGAGCCAGAAATTGGCGGACAGCCCGGTTACCTTATCACACCAGAAGGATTCTCCGGAGTCATCATAAGCATGGTAATAAAGACCGTTTCTGGTATCCCTCATCCGGTCATAGACCGTGAGAAACTGCTGATAACTGTCATGGCAATTTTTCCCTTGGTTGTAAGTAAGTTCATACTGCATATAGAAAGGCTGGGCCATGTACAGGCCGTCCAGCCATACCTGGTCAGGGTAAATCAGTTTATGCCAGAAGTTCCCGGTGGAGGTACGGGGCTGGCCTTTTAGCTGGCCGTATATGGTATCCATGGCCTTGCGGTATTTTTCCCGGCCGGTCAGGGGATACAGCTCAAAAAGGGTTTTCCCGGCATTTACATTGTCCAGATTGTATTCCAGAGGATCATAGGACATGATGGAGCCGTCTTCCTGAACGAAATAATCGATAAAACGGTCGGCGAATTCCAGATATTTGGGTTCTTTTTTTATGTGATACAATTCTAAGACAGCTTTAATCATACAGCCGTCAATGTAGTTCCAGGACGGTTTTTTGCCCTGTTTGATTTTTTCGATGTTCCAGACAGGGGCTTCGGGACTGCTGGTTTCCAGAAGCTGGTTGATGTAACGGTCAAGGATTTCCATATAAATACCTCACTTTTCTTTGTTGTTGAGAGTTCATGCTATTTCTATTTTAACATAAACGATGGTGATTGGGAATCATTTATCCTGTCAACTTAATGGTTTAACTTAATGGTTGAATGATAGGTAAGTTAATGATACAATGTTGGTTAAAGTTGACAGGGTCAGGCAGCAATGAATATACTTTGTAGTCATGGAGGCAGTGGGTATGAATTTGAGGGTGATTTTCAGGACAGCCAGATGCGCGGTACTGGAGATTGAGGATGGCAGCATCTATCAGTTAGAGCAG
>CAYWRB010000315.1:0-4024 GCA_964460025.1 uncultured Hungatella sp. | reverse complement strand
GGATAGGAGAATTTTCAAAGCTGACGCAGGTATCTATTCGTATGCTCCGCTATTATGACGAGGCAGGCATTCTAACACCGGCAGAGGTTGACAAGTGGACGGGACACCGGCTGTATTCGGTGGAGCAAATACCGCGTCTGAATAAAATCCTGTATATGCGGGACAGCAGACTGAATGTTTCAGAAATTGCACTTGCCCTGACGATGGACGGCTCCCATTTTACCTGAACATATCAACGGTGAGAGATGTCGGGTTGATGGAATTTTGTCTCAAGTTGTCCCGAAGCTTTGAATAACCTGAAAGGATAAACAAGATACTCTGACAACTTTCACTTTATTGAGGATAACACAAATGAATTTAACTTTTAGAAATGCAGAACGGAAAGATGCTTCGTTGATCCTGCAATTTATCAAAGAACTTGCAGATTACGAAAAAATGCAGAACGAAGTAGTGGCTGACGAGGCCACGCTTGAAACATGGATTTTCGATAAACAAAAAGCAGAAGTAATTTTTGCTGTTGAAGATGGAAAAGAGGTTGGATTTGCACTGTTTTTCCACAATTTTTCTACGTTCTTGGGACGAGCCGGTATTTATCTGGAGGATCTGTATGTCAAACCGGAATGCCGCGGGAAAGGCTACGGAAAAGCTCTTTTGAAAAAGTTAGCATCCATTGCTGTGGAACGTGGCTGCGGACGGCTTGAATGGTGGTGCCTTGACTGGAACAAACCCAGCATTGACTTTTATCTGTCGCTTGGAGCAGAAGCCATGTCTGATTGGACAGTCTATCGCATTGCAGGCGATACATTAACACAGCTTGCTGAGTAATATCAGTGATATGGCAGACAGAGAGGCTATTTTGGGGTATACAGATTGGTGGTGGAGACACTGAACACCGAGTTTCTAGTGGGACATGGGAGGATGGCAGGAATGGAAGGAAAGTAAATGTTTGTAAAAATGGCATAGAGGAGAGACGTACCAGGAAATGGAAATTTCTTAGATAAGGGATATTCGACATAGGACATATGTCGGATGTCCTATTTTTGTGAAATGATTACAGCAATAAATATGAGAAAATATCTCATATATTGTTTACAAAATCCAAAAAATGAGTATAATAAATATTGAAATATATAAATTGGAGGGAAAAAGAGATGCTGTGCCAATTTACAGTGAAAAATTATAAAAGCATTCGGGATGAAATGACATTTGATATGCAGGCAGCTGCTATTTCTGAACATGAAAATAATATAATTAGAGATAAAGATGGAGAATTGTTTTTGCCGATTACAGCGATATATGGGCCAAATGGAGGTGGAAAATCAAACGTATTGGAAGCAATTCATACGTTGGCTTCAAAAGTACTTCGTCCATTATACGCAACTGGTGATAAAGAGGAACGTATATTTCTTCAGAAAAGGCTGCTCATAGAACCTTTCGCGTTCTCAAAAGAAACGAAAAGTCAACCAACAGAGTTTGAAATTTTTTTCCGTACAAAAATTGCGGAGTATCGATATAAACTCCATGTAATAAAGGATGTTGTAAATTATGAAAGTCTGGACCGTGTGAAATTAGACACGGGGCGACGTTCAGCACTTTTCGAACGGGATACAAAAGGAATTTCTTTAAAAGGTGTATTTTCCAAACTGAAAGCCAGTGAGGATTTGTCTGCGACATTGCCGCTGCTGTCTTATCTTGGTATCACTTATAAAAAAAATGAGATAGTAAAGGATGTTCTGGATTGGTTTGAATATGGAATTGATTTTTTAAACTATGGCAATCCAATTGAAGAACTTCGTATGGCAGTGTCAAATTCAGAGGATGTGAAGCAGCTAATGCTTGACATTATACAGGAAATGGATTTGGATATCGTGGATTTTCGTGTGGTTGAAGATGAAAATGACAGAATTGATGTGTATACAAAGCATTTGGTAGATGGCTATGAGGCGGAGTTAAACTTACTGGAAGAATCCAGCGGAACAAAGAAATTATTCGGTTTAATGCCATTTATTGCCGGATGCTTACTTACAGGAACTGTTTTAGTCATTGATGAACTGGACGCTAAGATACATCCCATTTTGTTGCGCCATATTATTATGATGTTTAATGATATGAGCATTAATAAAAGAAAAGCACAATTAATCTTCACATCCCATGATCTGTCTACAATGAACAATGAGGTGTTTCGAAGGGATGAAATTTGGTTTGTGGCAAAAGGTAATGCCCAAAACTCCAAGTTGTATTCATTGGTGGAATTTAAGAATGAAAAAGGGGAATCGGTTCGTAAAGATGCTAAATTCGATAAGCAATACCTGGAAGGAAAATATGGCGCTGATCCGTATCTCAAAAAAATTATAGACTGGGGGAAGGTTAATGCCTAAAAAAGCGGGAATGGAGAAGTGGAAAAAGAAACGCCGCCAGGAATATCTGGAAATGAAACAGTACAGATATTATATCTTCTGCGAGGGGCAGCAGACAGAGCCCCTATACTTTGAGGGCTTCAAAAAGCTGATTGAAGATAATCCGATCTATAAGGGTATGGTTTTGATTGAAATAGAACCTTGTCAGGCGGAGGAAAAGGAGGAATCATGACAGAAGATTCAAGGAAATTCATAACAGCTTTAAAGGATAAAAATCTTGCTGCTATCAGGGAAGTGCCAAAAGCGGACCTACACAACCATTTTGTTCTTGGGGGGAACAGAGCATATATATATGAGCAGAAACGGATTCTCATTGAACCGGTCAAAAAGCCCTTGGCTTCCATGAAGGAAATGGATGGTTGGAACAACAGGTATATTGGCGGGAGATTCCCTGGCAGCAACATGCGCAAATTTCTCATAGAGGCAACTTTTGTCCAGGCAAAATATGACGGCATTACAATTTTGGAGATAGGAGAGGATGTCTGGGGGCTAAATGAGTTTTACCATAATGATATTGTAGAACTGATAGAAACGTTTCAGGAAATCAACGAGAGGATTGCACCGGAGATCAGCCTGCGGCTCCAGATCGGATTATCCAGGCATTGCCCTGTGGACTATTTAGAGGATTGTCTGAAACAGTTCTGGGGGCATCCGGAATTCTATTCCATTGACCTGTATGGGGATGAACTGGCACAGCCCATTGAAAACTTTGTCCCTATATACCGGAGGGCAAAAGAGGAGGGGCTCCGCCTGAAAGCCCACATCGGTGAGTGGGGGACAGCAAAGGATGTTGTCTGTGGCGTGGAGGCATTGCAGCTAGATGAAGTGCAGCATGGTATTGCGGCGGCGGAATCGGAGGAGGCCATACAGTTCCTAAAAGGCAAAGGAATACGTCTCAACCTGACGCCAAGCAGTAACCTTTTGCTAGGGCGCATAAAGGAGATGGCACACCATCCCATTCAAAGATTATACAGGAGTGGGTTAGATGTGACTATAAATTCTGATGATGTGTTGATTTTTGATAGTGACGTGTCAAAAGAATACATAAGACTTTTTGAGACAGGGTGCCTAAATGCAGAGGAACTGGATCATATTCGGTTAAATGGGTTGAGAGAAATAAAAGCGGAAGTGTTGCATTTGTATTCACAGTTACAGTGATGGCCTGATACCGGATATACAGGTGATGGTAGATAAGAATTTTTCAGCAGGTTTGGAAAAGATTTGATACTTTTTCCAGATCATATACATCTCAATTTCAATGGCAGGCTTCAGAGGACGGAAACAAAGCCTGCTGTCACCGGATGTATTGATGATTTTGTCAAAGCATATGGCATATCCAAACCCTTCTTCCACAAGCAGGGAGGCATTAAAAAGCAGATTGTAAGTCATGACGATATTAAGTTCCGAGATACTGCGTTTCATCCACTGGATAAGTTCTCCGCCATCTGACTCCTGCCGGGATATCAGCAATGGCTGTTCCCATAAATCTTCCGGGGTGATGAATTCCTTTTCTGCCAGAGGCGAATTTTTCGGCATCAAAACACCCCAGACATCTTTTGACGGGAGTTTTAATGCCTCATATTTCGTCAGGTCAGGTGTGCCGAATA
>CAYWRB010000314.1:0-4028 GCA_964460025.1 uncultured Hungatella sp. | reverse complement strand
GCAGGCGAACTCCATCATGGCTGAGGAACCTTTGATTGTATGCATGATTCGGAAGATTTCATTCACATCATCGGAAGAAAAATCCCCCACCTTTTCATCATCCACCAGCATTTCGTCCAGTCGGTCTAAAAGGGAATTTGTTTCAAAGAGGTATGTATCAAGTATACTGCTGTCCATACCGTTATCCATTCTATTACACCACCTATCCTTGTATAAATTTTGCATGAAAAATAAACAATCTGCGGCGAAAATGCATGGCAGACCATAACACACTTACTTTATTATCGACAAAAATGATGATTTGTTAAGGGGTTAGATACATAAAAAGAAGAAAAAAAGAAAATAATATGAAATTTTAATGGCCGGAGTATTATCAAATCCGAAATTGTGCCGAAATAGTTAAAAGAGTATAAAGGCTATCATAAAAAAGCCTAAAATTTACAGAAGGCTCATAAGGAGGAGCGGCAAATGAAAAACTTAAAAGTCAACAGCAAATTTATCGTATCATTTGGTGCCATTCTGGTATTATTTTTGATATCGGTAGTCGTTGCCAGCCTGGGAATTACCACGGCGAGGTCAAGGTATCAGGCGTTTTATGAGGAGGACCATCAGGCTGTTAATTATGTAAAAGACATCCGCTATTTTCAGCAGAGTGCCATGAAGGAACTGATGCTGGGGATTATGGCGGATTCTGTCGATGAGGCAAGCCAGCGTGTAAACAATGCGAACCAGTACATGGACCAGGTCAGTGAGGATCTTCAGTGGCTCTACAACAACTATTCAGGGGATCTCTCTCTTCTGAGAGAGTTTGAGTCCAGGATGGGGGAGAACAAGGAGACAAGGCTGCAGGTAGGCGAACTTGCCAAGCAGGGAACCGCGGAGAGCGATGAGGAAGCAAGAGTTCTTATGCTGACCCAGTATACTCCAAGGATCGAAGAGTGTGCTACGATTCTGGGCAATGCCGTGGATGCCATCTCCAAAAGCAGTGCGGAGACTTACGACAGTGCCATGCGGATGATGAATATCTACTATGCGGTAGCCGTTGTGGTTGCGGTGCTTGCATTTGTTATTACCATATTCATTGCCCTTACTCTGACCAAGAATATTCTGACTCCTGTCAAGAAGATTGAAGAGGCTATGAAGGAAGTAGTAAAAGGCAATCTTTCCGTTGAAGTGGATTATCAGTCTGAGGATGAGTTTGGTTCCATGGCCAGGAGTATGCATGAGGTGACCACCGGAGTGGGAGCTATTATTAAGGATATTGAACAGATACTTACTGCTATGGCAGGCAAGGATTTTGCCGTAAGATCTTCGGACAGAAGCAGGTACATCGGTGATTATCAGAAGATCCTTGAGGCTATGAAGGGGATTAAGAATAGTCTGAATACTGCTATGACTACCTTGAACCAGTCGGCGGAGCAGGTATCCTCCGGTTCCGATCAGGTATCCTCCGGAGCGCAGGCACTGTCCCAGGGTGCTACGGAGCAGGCATCTTCCGTTGAAGAGCTTGCAGCTTCCATTAATGAGATTTCCGGACATATCAACAAAAACGCAGAAAGCGCTCAGGATGCCAGCAGGAAATCCGTGGAGGTTGGTGAAGAGGCAGGAGAGAGCAACCGCAGAATGCATGATATGCTTTCCGCGATGTCCGATATCAGCAATTCCTCCGACGAGATCGGCAAGATCATTAAGACCATTGAAGATATTGCATTCCAGACCAATATTCTGGCGTTGAACGCTGCGGTTGAGGCAGCCAGAGCCGGCGCGGCAGGCAAGGGCTTTGCAGTGGTAGCGGACGAGGTACGTAACCTGGCGGCCAAGAGTGCGGACGCTTCCAAGAATACGGCGGTTCTTATTGAGAATTCCCTTCATGCCGTAGAGAACGGCAAGAAGATTGCAGACGAGACGGCCAAGTCTCTGGAGATGGTGATGTCCGGAATACAGGAAGCCACAACTCTGATGGATTCCGTAGCCAAGGCATCCCAGGAGCAGGCAGAGGCCATTACTCAGATTACGGTTGGAATCGATCAGATTTCCAGCGTTGTACAGACCAATTCCGCAACAGCGGAACAAAGTGCTGCCGCCAGCGAGGAGCTGTCCAGCCAGGCACAGATCATGAAGGATCTGGTAAGAGGCTTCAAACTGGAAGGGGGAAGTCCTGCAGGAGTGCCTGCAGCCGCACCGCGTTTCGAACAGAAGACCACATCCTATTCCTCCGATGATATGCAGACGGCTATGTCCTACGGCGGAGAAAAGTATTAATAACCCCTGTGTGCCCGATGAAAGCGGGGGAGATGGGATACTGTGAAGCATACACAGAATGGAGGATAACATGAAAAAAAGTATCAAACACGAAGTACTGATACGGGTCGCTCTTATATTTCTGGTTGTGATTGTCACCGTAATCATGACAGTAAGCGGCATGAATAATATTACCAGATTCAGTCAAAATACGAAACAGCAGTCGGATACCAACGCATTGGTATTGACTGCAGAAAAGGCTCATTACAGCTGGGTAGAGAATTTGTGTTCTTCAGTGACCTTGGGAACGGAATTCACCGGCAGTACGGATTATCGTTCCTGTGTATTGGGAAAGTGGCTTTACGGCGATACTTCGGCGATTAAGGACGAGGAAGTTCTTCGGCTTATGGAGCAGATGAAGCCGATTCACCAGGCGATTCATGAATCGGCACAGACGATTCTTAAGCTGAATGAGACAGATCCTGAGGCGGCAAAAGAAACATATCAGAATGTCACAAAAGCCAATGTGGTGCAGCTGGTTGGGATTTTGGATCAGGTGTCTGCTCTGACCCAGCAGAGCCTGGAAAAAAGCCAGGAAAGCCTAAACGGCGCCGTTGTTGCAATCGAGATTTTCTTTGCCTGCTGTATGCTGGTGGTTTTGTTTGTATGTGTCCTCCTTGTGCTTTATGTTCTCAAGGGAATTATCGCTCCGATTCAGACTGTGATCCAATCCAGCAAAGGCCTGTCGGAAGGAAAGCTGGATTTCCATATTGATGTAAAAAGTTCCAATGAGATCGGGGTATTGGCAGACAGCCTGAATACTTCCGTAGAGAATCTCAACCGCTATATTTCCGATATCAGCAATATTCTCAATGACATGGCTGCCGGAGATCTGACGAGACAGAGCAGTATCGAATACATCGGCGACTTTGTCCAGATCCAGAAGGCCATTGAGACCATCGGACGGGAACAGAGTCAGACTATGGCCCAGATTCATTCCTCTTCCAGCCAGGTAGATGCCGGGGCCAATCAGGTGGCTGACGGAGCTCAGAGCCTGGCCCAGGGCGCGACAGAGCAGGCCTCTGAGGTGGATAATCTGATGCATATGATTGAGCAGATCAGCGATCAGATCAACGGCAATGCCAAGAGCGCACTTGTTACGGAGCAGCAGGCAGATATCGTCGGTGAGAAGATTACCGTATGCAACGGACAGATGCAGGAGATGGCGGAGGCTATGAAGCAGATCAGCGACTGCTCCGATGAGATTCAGCATATCATTAAGACCATTGATGACATTGCGTTCCAGACCAACATTCTGGCATTGAACGCTGCGGTAGAGGCGGCAAGGGCAGGCAGTGCAGGCAAAGGATTTGCGGTTGTGGCGGATGAAGTGAGAAATCTGGCAGCCAAGAGTGCGGAAGCCGTTAAGGATACCTCACAGCTGATCGAGAAAACTCTTCATATGGTGGCCACAGGTTCCAAGCTTACGGATTTGACCCAGGAATCCCTGCTGGATGTTGTTGACGGAGCCGGAAAGGTGACGGAAGAGATTAAGGCGATTACCGAGGCTTCTCAGGAACAGGAGGTTGCCATCGGTCACATCAAGGAGAGCATTACTCAGATTTCTACGGTTATTCAGTCCAACTCTGCTACATCAGAAGAGAGCGCAGCTGCCAGTCAGGAGTTGGCAGGGCAGGCACAGGTGCTGAAGACGCTGATTGGGAAGTTTAAGTTTGAACAGTAATAACTTGTTGACAAGTAAAAGAGATATTACTATAATAGGTTTG
>CAYWRB010000313.1:0-4032 GCA_964460025.1 uncultured Hungatella sp. | reverse complement strand
TAACATATTCACCGATCTCCTCAAGGGTAGGGCAGGTACTCTTATCTTGTAAATCAATCATTTTTCATATATCCTCCAAACTTCAAATAATTGGGGTGCTTTTTGTGCCTGACAAAACTTCTCTTAACTTCATCCATATTATAGCAAAATCTAACTTCCTCTACAATCATACTTCCATTGATAATTTTCTCTGCGCCGGACGGCTTCGGAAAATGGAGTTTCCTCAGCAATAATACCCAGCCTGTGCCCTCCAGAGCCTGTAATACATCCCTTCCATGTCTGCCAGCAGCTCCTCATGACTTCCCTGCTGTACCACCGTTCCCTCATGAAATACCGCAATCCTGTCACAGAATTTACATGAGGACAGACGATGGCTGATATACACGGCTGTCCTGTCCCCTGCAATCTCATGAAGCCGTTCATAAATCTCCGCTTCGGCCACAGGGTCCAGGGCGGCCGTAGGTTCATCCAGAATCATAAACGGAGCGTCCCTGTACAGCGCTCTGGCAATGGCAATTTTCTGTGCCTCTCCGCCGGATACCTCCACGCCCTCCTCCTTAAGCTCTTTATATAGGCAGGTATCAAGCCCCTGTCTCATAACCGTTTCCCAGTTGTAAAAACCGGCCTCCATAAGACACCTGGCCGCCCGTTTGGAAGAGTACTGCCCCGAACCGGCCACATTTTCCCCCAGAGGCAGGGCAAACAGCTGAAAATCCTGAAACACCACAGAAAAAAGCCTTCTGTAATCCTCATACCTGTATTTGCGGATATCAATGCCATTTAACAGAATCTCCCCCTCTTCCGGGTCATACAGCCTGCACAGAAGCTTAATAAATGTGGTCTTTCCGGAACCGTTCATCCCTACCACGGCAAGCCGGCTCCCAACCGGAAATTTCATATTTACATGGCGAATGGCATACTGCTTTGTCCCCGGATAGCGAAAGGAAACATCCCGAAATTCAATGTCATACTGACGGTCCCCTCTTTTTTCCGTTGTCAGACTCCCCTGATACATGGTACCCGGTAAATCCAGAAACTCATAGGTGGTTTCCAGAAAATTTCCGTTGCTTGCCATACGCCCCAGAGCACTCATCATGTCGCAAATCCCGGAAAACAAATTTCCAAGGGCTCCGATATACTGGGTCACAGCCCCCGGTCCATAGGCGCCGGCCCAGGCTTTTACACACACAAGGAAATAGACCGCTGCTGTCAATACCACGGTAATGCTCTGAGAAACTGCCATCCAAAAGCCCATAGGCCCCCTGGCATACCCGACGATTTTCGAGGAAGGCCCGAAGGGATTATACCGTTTCATATAGACGCTGCAGACATTTTCCTGCTGATTGTACATCCGCAAATCCATGGCTCTCTTTTTATCCTTGTTTAAAGACACATAGTAATCTGCCAGACGGTTGCCGAACCTGGTCTCAGCCGCATAGTGGGTCCAATACGCCTGCCCCCTATGGGCACAGACAGAGGATACCCCGGAAATAAACAGCATAAGGACTGCCACAAAAACCCCCCACAGCGGATGATTCATCCAGGCAAAGCCGCTTTCCTCCTCAGGCACCCTTGCAAGAAACATAGACACGGTCAAAAAAATTCCTCCCAGAATCCGCACTGCGGCGGTTATAAGCCGCTCAAACAAAACCGTGGTCTGATGAAGCCCCAGGCCGGACCACTTGTCATTCTGAACAATCTGGGAATACAAATCATAAGTCTCCTGGCTGTCCATATACGGAAAATCCAGAGAAAACATTTTATCCATAAATATCCGGCTGTACAAGGAAACGGCCGCGTCTGTCTCACAATTTTTAAACCGCTTCAAAACTCCGCCCATAAGCCCCAGAAATGCCGCCGCCAAAAGCTGTACCGCCGCCAGCTTCACCACTGTTTCCAGGCTCCCCTCTCCGGCCAGCTCATTTATAATACAGCCAATCAGCCAGATAGACACATAAGGACTGAGAGCCTCAATCACGGAGGAACCGGTTATAGACACAAACAGCCCCGGACAAAGTCTCCGCCAGATTCCCCAGGCCCGAAGATTAAGCCTGACTGCCTGAGCAAAGGAAATCTTTTTCACTGTCCCATCCATAGCCTTCTCCTTCCTGCCGGTAATACCGGCTCTGTATCTCAAACAAATCCGCATACGGCCCTTTCTTATCCAGAAGCTGTCTGTGGGTTCCCTCCTCCACAATCTGTCCGCGGTCCAGAAAAAGGATACGGTCACAGAACCGGGTGGAGGCCAGACGGTGAGAAATAAAAAGGCAGGTTCTTCCCTCCGCCATCTGGTTATATTTCTGATAAATATCATGTTCCGCAATGGGGTCCAGCGCGGCCGTAGGTTCATCCAGAATCATAAGAGGTGCATTTTTGTACAATGCCCTGGCAAGCATCAACCTCTGGGTCTGCCCTCCGGACAGTTCCACACCGTCCTCATAAACCTGGCGGCCCAGTTTCGTGTCCAGCCCCTTTGGCAGGCTTTCCGCCTTCTCTGTCAGGCCGGCTAAAGCGATACACTCCCGGACCCGTTCCCGGTCCACGCCGTCTACGGTCTGGGCCACATTCTCCGCCACGCTGGCATCCAGAACAGAAAAATCCTGAAATACGGCGGCAAAGAGACCGTAATAATCCCTCCGGTTATACTGACGGATATCCTCCCCATTTAACAGCACTCTGCCCTCCACAGGGTCTAAAAAGCCGCAGAGCAGCTTTACCAAAGTAGTTTTTCCCGCACCGTTTAAGCCTACAACCGCCACCTTCTCCCCCGGAGAAATGACAAGATTCATATGGGAAATGGTATTTTGTTCAGAACCCGGATACGCAAATGACACATTTTCCAGCCGCAGCTCATAAGACGTATCCCTTTCTCTGGAAAGGTGTTTTCCGTTTTCAAACATAAAGGGCTCCGGCCATTCCAGAAATTCCCGTATGACGGACAGCTCCAGGCTCTGCCTGTGAAGAAGCGAAACATTGTCCAGAATCCCGGTAATCCACATGGTAAAACTGTTGGCTGCCGTAAAGTACAGAAAAAACTCCGATATGGAAAGCCCTTTTTCAATCACAAGCCTCAGAAGACAGACAAAAACCGCGCCGCCGCGGATAAGGGCCGAAAGCCCGTCTGCAAGATTGGTCCGGAAATAAGCCGCCTCCCGCCTTCCAAGAAAGGACTTATACTGTTTAAAGCCGCTGTCCCACACCTGCCCAAGCCACGGCCCCAGGCCGAATATACGGATATCTTTGGCATAAAACCGTTTGGTGGATATCCGGCAGATATAATCCATTTTCTTGTGGCACTCTGCTTCTTCCTTCCGGTGACGCCATCCCCACCGGTTGACGGACATGTTGAAAAAATATTCTGCCGTGGAGATAAGAACTATGAGGCACAAAAGCCAGATGCTTAAACCGGAAAGAAGAAAGGACCAGACAAGAAAGCTGAACACGTTGGTCAAAAGCAGGGTCAGAGTGGTCCAGAAGCCTTCCGCCGGCGAGGTATTGTCGAAACAGGCCTTATAGGATTTTGCCTGATAGCTTAAAAAATCCGGGTTCAGCGTATTGGGATAAGAGGTCCCGGCGGTTTTATTCCCGATTTGACGCAGTATCTCCTGGCGCACCGCAATACGGCCAAACAGGGTGTTCTGACGGATGTAAGTTTCCAGCCCTGTCAGGAGAAACAGCCCTGTACCGAAAACCGCAATGGCGGCTGTCAGTTCCCAAAAAGGCTGGTGCGTTTCTATTTTTCTTAATATCACAGGAGCTATAAACAGCTCCGCCGCCGTCCTGGCAGCGGCTGCGGCCGCCAGCAAAAGCCCCAGAAAAAGCACGGAGCGGCTTATGCGCCAGGCGGTGGATATCATAAAACCTGTATTCTGATATAGATGGTATTTGGGTCTGCCTGTGCCTGCTTCTGTCATGCTCCCTGCCTCCTGAAAAATGTATGGTTGTAATTGGAAAACTCTATGATGACAGTATACCACAAAAATATCCCCCGGAATCTTCCGGGGGACTAATGGTTGGAATTGGGGGACTAAC
>CAYWRB010000312.1:0-4041 GCA_964460025.1 uncultured Hungatella sp. | reverse complement strand
CCCACCGGAGATAACCAAAACCATGGATCTTACCAAAACACAGATATGCAGGGAAGCCAAACAATTATTTAATCAGAAAGGATATCGCTCTGTTTCCATGCGGGAGATTGCTGCCAAAGCCGGTATCAGCCTTGGAACTCTCACTTATCATTTTGCCCGCAAACAGGACCTGCTGGAAGCCATTATGGATTCCAACATTCAAACCTTTCCTGATTCACCGCCTGAAACTATCAAGGATTTCCATCTGCTGCTTTGCCGCCTTTTGGAGTCCATTGTCGAATCGCCCTTTTATTTTAATGACCCTTCCATCTATCGGACGATTCCTGCCATTCAGAATCAGGATTACATCAATGTGGGACATCTGTTCCAGCTTATGGAATCCTCCCTTCAGGCACTGGCCGACAAAGGACTTTTTTGTCCTATGACGCCTGAACGGATTCATCAGCTGGCTATGCTTCTCCTGTTAAGCCATACCGGCTGGACTCAGTACAATTCTTCCCGCAGTGCGGATTCAAAGATTCCTCTGGAAGAGATTCTCAATGCCCAGTGGGCCGCCCTTTTCCCCTATCTGACTCCAAAGGGACTGGAAGAATATAAAACAGCCGTAGCGCCGTAAGCGCCGCGGCTGTTTTCCTGTTCTTTTAATTTTCCTCCACATATTCCCCGCTCTGAATTCTCTCATACAGCGTTTTCAGAATATCCAGATAGGTCGGTGTCTCATCAAGAGTCGCACCTGACACCCCATCCACTGTCTGCCAGTATCTGTCCTCATTCTGAGTGATGCCGCCGTCTTTATAGTAATCATATCCGAATCCATTCTCTGCCACAAAATCTTTAATGGCCTGCATATTTCCGGAGAATTTTAAATCGCTCATCCAGAAGGCCTCCCCGTGTCCGTTGGTCTCCTTATAAGTAATCTCATACGTCATGGCAATATTGTCCGAGCCGGCTTCTGCTTTATCGGGAGTCTTTAAAATATATGCGTCCTCCAAAACTGCCTCATGATACCATGCACCGCCTTCCTCGTCGGCTACGTAATCATTGAGGCGGACTTCCTTTCCGTCTATCTGGGCCGAATACACCACCGCCTGCTCACATGCCGGGTCGCTTCCCAGTTCTCCGGTCCAGACAATGTCGCCAATCTGAATATATTTCGCATAGTTACAGGGTACCTGACTGCCGTGTTCATCGCCTTCAAAGGAAATCACTGCCTCGCCCAGAGCTTCTATCACTGCCTCATCCGTCATATTGGCCCATCCGCCTGTGGCTCCGTTGTCATCCCATGGAAGCATGGCCTGTAAAAAGCGGATATCATAAATCTCTTCGTCTGTCTGATTCCAGTACAGCGTTGCCTTTATGACCGCATCCTGGAAGGAATCCTCCTGTTTTGTATAGATTCCGTATGTAGTGGCGCTGACAATCTTTTTGTCCTCCGGAAATGTAACCGGCTCTATCTCCGTCACAATCACTGCCTCTGTCTCTTCCTGCTCCTCATAAGGATTGGCCTCCGGGTCCAAAGCATTGAGAACCGCTGCCTTTACACCGCCGCTGGTTACGGTAGCCCCGGAAACTCCGTCAATCTCCGCTCCGTTGGCTGCTATCACCTGCCTGGACAGCTCCTCAAGAGCCTGCCCTCCGATACCAGGCGTCTCATCCGGTCCTTCCAGAGCCACATCCGTGATGACTCCGTCTGCCATGGTTACCTGGGCGGTAATCACGCCGCCGAATCCCTGGCCTTTGCCTGTCAGCACTTCCTCCTTTGCCTTTGCAGAAGTTTCCTCTGCTTCGGCCGTGGTCTCTGTTTTTGACGTCTCCACAGCCGTTGTCCCGGCATTTCCAGCTTCCCCTGATGAAGAACTGCATGCACAGAGCAGGGTACCTGCTAATACGGTTGCTGCCAATACCTTTTTCTTCATAAAACAAACTCTCCCTTCAACATTTATGTTTTTGTCGTACAACTGTACGATTCTGATAAAATAGTAACATACCATATTACTTTTTGCAAGTACTTCTTAAAATTTGGCAACGCAAATTTGACAACACAAAAGCCGATAACACACAATGAAATGCAAATGTGGTTATCGGCTCTTTTGGGAAATCATGAACCTGTCTCTTTTTATTACACAGCCAATTATCTATTCAACATAACTGACCTCAATGCCAATTTTTTTCATATAATTATAGACATCCCGAAGGGCTCCGTTTCTGCTTTTATGGGTCTCGATATAATAGTCCCCGACCTTAATCGGAGATACGAACAAGTCCCCGTTAATATGGTGCTTCGTCCGGCTGACAAGATACCTCTTCCTGCCTGTTGCATAAGGGACGCTGCCGTCTATATCGAATCTATCAATTAAATATGCAAATATTCTCCTGTAGAATTCCTTTACCGTATTTGCACTTATCATGGTATCCCCAATCCGTATCTTTAAAATGTCCGCCCCGCCGCCTGGAGATACCCGATCCGCCTCCCCGCCGTCGCTGCTGTCATCCCTTTTCATTCCCCGCAGTTCTTCAATCTTAATATTGAAAAATCCCACCTGTCTGTTCTCGCCCACGAACCATTTATCCCTTTTATGCCGTTCAATATCCATACATAAATCATATATTTTTTTGTTCATTTTCGTCTGCTTCACAGTCAGTTCATTTACATCAATATCATATTCAGAAAAAATGATTCCTGCAACAATATACAGCGCGTGGTACTTGCTCTCAAGCAAATCCTTACCGCTCCCCTTCAGTTTTTCAATGGCATCATCCACCGCCTCCATAATCACCTGATTAAGCTGATTGATAAACCGGCTGATCCTCTCATTGTCATCATTCTTATATACACTGTCTACAGCCCTCACAATCTGATTGGGCGCATTACACAAGACCGTAGAATATATCTCAAAGGCAATACTGTCGTTGGCATAATATTTCCTGATTCCGTTCTCAAAAACCTTGGGCTGGGAAATTCTCTTAAAACCGGCAAATTTAAAAATAACATCACAGTCTTCCCTACAGCAGATCATATGGTTTAATCCAACCAGATTTTTAAATATATCAAATACCCCTGCCTCCTTAACGGCATCAATCTCATAGTCCTTTCTGATTAACTCCAGCTCTCTGCCAAAAGCCTCATAAGTCTCGCTGACAAGATTTTTTTCTAAAAGGAAATCATTCCATACGGACTGTAAGATTTCATACTGTGAGAGAGCCACGCTTCCCGTATTGATATTTTTAAATAATTCCGGCAAATCCTCCTTGCTTCCCTTATAGATAATCAGGGCAATATCATCATAGGCAATCTCAATGTTTCTCTTCAGGATTTCCAGAAGCTCCTCAACCAGTTCCAATTTCCCGAATTTCTCTGCAACCTGTGGAGCCCCATTCTTCAAAACCCCATAAAGGACACTGACCTTCTCAAACTCATACAGACCGTTAAGCCCTTCATACCATCGTTTTATGTGCTTTTTCAAAGCCCCGAATACGTCTTCCATATCCTTTTGCTCTAAAAAAGCCTGAATATCCGGTTCCGCCTTCTTAAAAAACACATTAAAAGAAATAACCGTACCCGGACGCGAAAGATATTGGTTCAATGTATTGATTCTCTGCAGACCATCTATGATATAATAGCCATTATTGTCCTCATACAGCGTAATCGCTCCAATAGGAAATCCCCGAAACAAAGAATTCAGCAGCTGTTCTTTTTTCGATTGCTTCCATACAAAATTTCTCTGAAAATCCGTTATCACAAGCTTAAAGATTGTCAGCAGTTTTTTGATTGTGGTCTGATCCAATGTAAACACCTTACTCTCCATGCTCTTCTCTACACCCCCTATAATACGCAAATACGGACAAAAATATTATATGCTGACTTGACAGTTCCAGCTTCTCAAGATCTTCATAGAAATGCTTCTCTGACATTAACTTTCTTAAAAATTCCCGCCTTTTGCAGACAAGTTCCCTCCGGTTGAGACAGTACAGCTTTATCATATAATCTGCCTTCTCCTGTTCTCCTCTTCCCAAAGTATGCCCGGTCAGTATGCATCCCGC
>CAYWRB010000311.1:2578-4049 GCA_964460025.1 uncultured Hungatella sp. | reverse complement strand
CATCGAACAATCCATAGACGCCGGACTTCCTGTGAAACTAAACACTGTGCTTCAGAAAGATATAAACGAAAAAGAGTGGCTTACTCTTGCCAGGATAACCCAGGAAAAGCCTGTAGATGTGCGGTTCATTGAAATGATGCCCATCGGATACGGAAAACAGTACCTGCCTGTCAGCAATACGGAGCTTCTTGGGCATCTGCAGGACCTTTATCCGGAACTTCAAAAGGATGACACCATACATGGAAACGGACCGGCAGTCTACTACCGGATTCCAAAAGCTATAGGCAGTATTGGCTTTATCAGCCCCATCCATGGGAAATTCTGTCAAAGCTGCAGCCGGCTTCGGCTGTCTGCCCAGGGCAGATTAAAATCATGCCTCTGCTATGAAGACCAGATAGACCTAATGGAACCCTTAAGGGCGCACAGAGGAGAGGAAAGAGAATGTCTGATAAGAGAAAGAATTCTTCAGGCAGTAGAGCAGAAGCCTTGGGAACACCGGTTTGGGCAGGCGGACCAGGTGACCGAGACAAAGCAGATGGTGCAGATAGGAGGATGAGCAGATGATGCAGGAGACCGAAACGATGGCGGGGGAGAGCAGGCTAATGGTGCAGGAGGATAAGCGGATGGATAGACAGACAGGAAAGCTCATGGCGATTTGTATCAGTGAGCACAGAGGAACACAGAAAAAACAAGTAGAGGAAGCGGTTCTCAAAGAAAGCTGGGGGATTGAAGGAGACGCCCACGGCGGAACCTGGCACCGGCAGGTCAGCCTGCTTTCCCTCGAAAAAATAGAAGAGTTCCGACAAAAAGGCGCAGAAATAGACTATGGCGCTTTCGGAGAGAATCTGGTAGTAGAAGGCTTTGACTTTCGAGCCCTTCCCGTAGGAACCAGAATTCAAATCAGGGAAGCGGTTCTGGAATTAACTCAGATAGGCAAAGAATGCCACAGCCACTGTGAGATTTTTAAAGTTATGGGGGACTGCATCATGCCCAGGGAAGGTGTCTTTGCAAGAGTGGTGGCAGGAGGCCATATCCGTCCTGGGGATGAAGTGAGGCTCCTTCCTTTGGAGAAAAACCGTCCCTTTACAGCGGCTGTCATTACCCTGAGCGATAAAGGAAGCACCGGAGAGAGAGAAGACAAAAGCGGCCCTCTTATAAAAGAACTGCTGGAAGCGCAGGGATACCAGGTTTTAGAGACCCTTCTCCTTCCGGACGGAAGGCCGGCTTTAGAAAAGCAGTTGTGCCGTCTGGCCGACCAGAGACAGGTTAATGTGATTTTTACCACCGGCGGAACCGGCTTTTCAGAAAGAGATATGACGCCGGAAGCCACCCTGGCCGTCTGTGACCGGATGGCAAACGGTATAGCAGAGGCAATCCGCCAGTACTCTCTTACCATCACCGGCCGCGCCATGTTAAGCCGCGCCGTGTCAGGAATCCGTAAAAAGACATTGATTGTCAATCTTCCCGGGAG
>CAYWRB010000311.1:0-2478 GCA_964460025.1 uncultured Hungatella sp. | reverse complement strand
TGTCCAGGAACCTGAAGAACAAGTAGAAATCCAGGTATTCATAGCTGCCAGCCTGAACACCGTGATGACGGACCTGGCACAGCGGTATCAGGAAGAACACCCGGAAGTAAAAATCACATTCAACGCCGACAGCTCAGGGACTCTTTTAACCCAGATTCAGGAGGGATATGAATGCGATATTTTCTTTTCCGCAGCGCAGAAACAGATGAATCAGCTGGAAGAAGATGGACTTATGGTAGAAGGCAGCCGTGCTAATGTGGTAAACAATCAGGTGGTTGTCATAACGTGGAAGGGCAGCAACACAAAAGTAACCGGCCTTGAGAATCTGGAAGCAGCGGAAAGCCTGGCATTGGCAGGTGGAAGTGTTCCCGTAGGAAGATACACCAGACAGGCTCTCATCAATCTGGGAAAACTGGAAGCTGCCGAGGATGCGGCCCAGATTACCACAGACCAGGTTTCCCAGGCTCTTGGCGGAGTAGAAATCAGCGAACAGTCCAACGTCAGCAAGGTGCTCCTGGCAGTGGCAGAAGGCTCCTGCGAAGTGGGAACCACCTATTACTCCGATACCTATGGCTATGAAGACAAGCTGGAGATTCTGGAAACCGTGGACTATGAGCTGTCAGGCAACGTAATCTATCCCATTGCCCAGGTAAAGAATCCGGAGGCTGATGAAGCACAGACGAAAGCAGCCAGAGAATTTATGGAATATATTCTGTCCGAAGATGCAAAGTCTGTTTTTCAGTCGTACTACTTTGATACGGATGTATAAATTTATGAAATTGACATTGGCAAATTCCATGCCCAGGCGGTCTGCTTTTTCCGGCGAGATTTAATCTGGTCGGAAGGAGCAGCATACATGGCAGGCGATCGCATCATCCGCGTCGATATTATATTCTCTTGCTGTTTAAAAATTCAACCAATTTATAGACCGTTGTTACCGGATTGCTATCACGGCAGATCAGGGCCGCATGATCTCTGCTTAATCGTTCCACCCGTTCTTTTGCATATTGAAGGGCTTCTGCCTGGTGTCTCTGCAATTCATCAAAAACGTCCATACTCTTTTCGCATTTTATTCACATGGCGTCACCTCCAATAAAAGGAATTGCGCCAAATCGTCCTTGGAGATACCCTTTACGCACATTTTCTCCTTTTCTTGGTGAGAAAGAAGCCAGCGAATAAAGCTCGGTTGCGCAAGTTTTTTCATTCTTTTCTGCAAACCAAATTTGATCCCTGCGGAAAAAGTTCAGGTCAAGCAATATTGCGTCATGTGTTGTAAAAATCAACTGCGCTCCATTCGAATTCATGGCTTTATCCTGCACCATTTCAATCAGCCGTTTGGTCAGGAGAGGATGAAGGCTGTCTTCAATTTCATCAACGGCCAAAAGTGCGCCATTTTCAAGTGCCTGTAACCATCCGCCGATTCGGGAGAAAAAGTGCTGTGTACCGGCAGACTCCTGCTCCATGAAAAGCTGGAAATATTCTGTTGATCCATCCTCGTTAATAATCCGATGTGTTGCTGTAATAACCGGTACCTTTCCCAAACTATTCTTAATCGCAACATCGGTAATCCCAAGGTCAGCAAGCAGCAATTCCTTTAGGATACGCGCTTTTTTATCATCACCGCTGGCAATGTGAGCAACGGTTTCTGAGGCGGCAGGTTCTTGATCCATCAAGAAAATCAGCTTTTCAAGAAACCACCGATAGGCATTTTCCGTCTGAGGCAGATTCCAGTCATTGGAGGATACCAGATAGAGTTTATTATCCGGCGTCCGGCTGCTAAGCGTCATTTGTTCATTTATATTTTCACGGAACTCATATACTCCGTTTTCTCTGGAAAAAATCAGAGCCTCCCGGCCATTTGGCCAGTGAAAAAGATACTCTTTATAAATTTTTTTGGCATCAAAAGAGAAACCGTATGTGTAACGGATCCCTTGATAAATAAACATGATCTCAAATGTAGTTGGTTCTTTCGCGCCACCAAATGGCTCCCATGGCAGCTTTTGACCTTTAGATGCCTTCGCCGCATTGCCTGCCACCATTTCTCTCATTGTCATCATCGCATGCAGCAAGTTACTCTTTCCGGCAGCATTGGCACCATAAATCGCAAGGGTAGGCAGCAATGTCTTTTTGGCGTCTGGGTGAAGCAGATATTCTTCAAATGACTTATCTTTAGAGGCAGCAAAACTAATTACGGCACTGTTCTTTATTGACCTGTGATTTTCAACTGTAAACTGAATCAGCATAAATGAATACCTCCTATTCTCAGGATTCGCCTTTTCAGCGATTATTATAACAGTTAAAAACACTTAGGTCAATATTTATCGATTGATTTTGCATTTTATATGCAAAAATATTAATTAAATTTTATTATAACTTTTTATGAATTATACAAATATATATCCCATTACCTGCAATAAGACCCATTCTGAACAGTTTGCAGAACAAACAGAAAATATAAAATCATGAGATTTACTTTTG
>CAYWRB010000310.1:0-4060 GCA_964460025.1 uncultured Hungatella sp. | reverse complement strand
CTAAAAGACAGCGCCTAAGTACCGATGGTCTTCAAGTACCCTGGAGAAAGCAATATAACTCCCTCTCAGAGCTACGTTATCTCAAATAGCCAATCGTTAACTAAATGACATTGGATGTTAACCTGGCATATGTCGGAAAGGGAAGGCTTGCTTTGATGAATATACCTTTTTATGCACGGCATTGTACCAATCTGGATGAGGAGGCGCTTTTTTCCTGCCTTCAGGGGAATATTGCTACGGACGGACTTTTTACCAAAAAAGTTTTAAGCCAGCTTTCCTCCCTTTATTCCGGCAGAGACAGCCGGTATATGCTGACTGCCAGCTGTTCCCTTGCTTTGGAAACAGCCCTGGAGATGTGCCGTCTGTCTGAGGGAGACGAAGTGCTTCTGCCCTCCTACAACTTTCCCTCTGCCGCCAACGGGGTGCTGAGGGCAGGAGGCGTTCCGGTCTTCTGCGACATTGACCCTGACACCCAGAATATAAGCCTTGAGGATGCCGCCGCCAGAATCACATCCCGGACCCGTGCCATCATTCCGGTCCATTATGCCGGCATCTCCTGCCCTATGGACAGGCTTTTAGGGCTGGCATCAGAAGCCGGCCTGGCAGTCATCGAGGACGCCGCCCAGGCCATAGACGCATACTATAAGGATGTTTCTCTGGGCACCTTTGGAGATTTCGGCTGCGTCAGCTTTCATCATACCAAAAATATCAGCTGCGGCGAAGGCGGGCTGCTTTTATGCAGGGACAGGGCAGATTTCGAAAAAGCCCGCTGCTATCGTGTCCACGGCACCAACCGGGACGCTTTTTTTAATGGGGAATGCGACCGCTATACCTGGGTCTGTCCCGGAAGCAGCACGGCTGTCAGCGAGCTGTGCGCCGCTGCCTTGTCGGCACAGCTGTCCTGCCTGGGACAAATTACCAGAACCAGAAGGCGGCGGCTTCAAGATTACTTAAATTTCCTAAAGCCATTAGAACAGGACGGGTATGCCCGGCTGATGGCTGTTCCGGATTATGCTTCACCCAACGGCCACATTTTTTACCTGCGTTTTACCAGCCAAACGTTGAGAGACCACATGCACAGATATCTCATGGAACATGGAATCGACGCCAAAGCCCACTATGTTCCCCTTCATATTTCCCCCATGGGTGTGAAGCTGGGATATAAAGAATCGGACTTTCCGGAAAGCATGGCATGCTACCATACCCTGCTGCGCCTTCCCATCCACACGAAATTAACCAGAGAGCAAGTCTGGGAAATTTCAGAAATCATAATAAAAGGAATCCGTTTTTATGGATAATATTACCCTCGGAATCGTAATCCCGGTGTTTGGCTCCACCGAATCCGTGGTTCGCTTAATTCAACAGGTTCATACGGTTTTTTCCTCTGTATGCACATATCATATCTATCTGGTTGATGACGGCAATCCGGAAGAAATCTCCTGCTGGCTGAGAAAGCACTGCCGGTTTTCCCAGGTGACGCTCATCCGGCTGAAACGCAATTACGGCCAGCAGAATGCCGTTCTATGCGGAATCCGCCATGCCGGAAACTGCCGCTATATTGCTACCATGGATGATGACCTGCAGCACAGTCCAAAGACCCTTCTCACCTTATACCGAACGATTGAGAAGGGCTATGACATCGTGTATGCCGTCCCCAGAACAGGCCCCGGGCCGAAGAGACACCCTGGATTCACAGGTTCTCCTCTCCGGATTCTGGGCAGCCACATGAGAGATTGGCTTTTCCGCTTTCTCTTAAGGCTTCCTCCCCACATCAAGGTCAGCAGTTTCCGCATCATGACCAGGGAACTGGCCAGGGAAATTTCCTGCCAGGCAGCCGGATTTTTTTACCTGTCCGCCGCCGTATTTTCCCGTCCCAGAAAAGCGGTAACCTGTTACTATCCTGCCAGGCCCAGGCCCTACGGCCACAGCGGCTATACCCTGAAAAAACTTGCGGCCCTTTACTGGAACATTATCCGTTACTACGGCCCTGCCGCTTCTCTGTTTTCATCACAAAAAAGGAGGTCTTCTGTCTTGTACGAAGAAGCATCGATTCTGATTTTAGGCGGCTCCAACTGCCAGCTTCACGCTGTGCAGCAAGCCCGAAAGGATGGCTGCAAAGTCATCCTGGCCGATTTCACGGACCATCCTCCCGGCGCGGAATACGCCCATGTCCACTACCATACCAGTACCTTTGATATTGAAGGATGCACGGAAATAGCCAGGCGTGAGCACGTAGACGCCGTCATGACCATGGGAACCGACCAGCCGGTGTACACGGCTGCCTGTGTCTCCCACAATCTGGGCCTTCCCTCATTCTTAAGCCCTGAGGAAGCCCTGTCTGTCACCAACAAACGGGTGATGAAACAGATATTGGCCAGCCACAACATCCCCACGGTTCCCTGGATGCTGGTTGATGGACACACTGCCGCAAAAGACTTAAGCTGCCTTGCCCCTCCCCTTGTCATAAAGCCTCTGGACTCCCAGGGACAGCGGGGAATCTTCAAATGCAGCCGGCCGGAAGAGCTTTTGTCCCATCTTCCGGAGACACTGTCCTTTTCCAGATGTTCCCAGGCACTGGCAGAACAATTTTACCCCAGCGACGAGATTACCGTAAGCGGTTGGGTTTCCAGAGGACATCTGACTGTCCTTACGGTCTCCGACCGCCTTCTGTATCCGGACCCGGTCCACATCGGAATCTGCATCGGCCATCGTTTTCCCTCCGTACACATGGACCGTTTTCCGGAAATCCAGGAGCTGAGCCAGAACGTGGCAGACGCCTTCTGCCTGACAGAAGGCCCCTTCTACCTTCAGCTCCTTATCGGAGAGGAAGGCATCCGGGTCAATGAGCTGGCATGCCGCATCGGAGGTGCCTTCGAGGATGTGGTCATTCCCTATTTGACCGGCTTTGACATTTTAGGAGCCGTCATAGACCTTTCCTTTGGCCGAAACGTGAATGTTGACACTCTCAAAACCGTCCATCCGGACCGGCAAAACCGATGCGCCGCCGTACAGCTGACCTTCTGCCATCCCGGCGCCATAGCCTCCTGCACTCCCATAGAGCAGCTGCGCAGGCTCCCCTTCCTTCTGGACTGTGGCTACAATTACCACCCGGGCCAGCAGATACCGCCGGCCTGCAACGCCACCGCCCGCTTCGGCCACGGAGTCATCGCCGGAACCCCTGACACCATAGCCTCCCATATCCGGCAGTTTTATGAGGCGTTTCAGGTTCTTTCTCCTACAGGAGTCAACCTGGTAAACCGCTTGTATCCGAAAAAATGAAACGGAAACCACATTAGTACTGCCTTGCGGAAATTCCAGTGAAGTCAGTACTAGGTCTTATTATGCCTGAAATAACCGAGAATCAGAACTCAGAAAGGAATCCGCAATGAAAAAAAAATGCCATCCCCTCTTCCTCCTCCTCCTTCTGTCCTCCCTGGCCTTATGGGGATGCCAAAAAAAGGAACAGCCTGTCATAGGAATTGCCGAACAGTATGGAATTGCCTATGCCCCCTTAAATATCATGAAAGAAAAAGGGATTCTGGAAAAGAAGCTTCCCGGCGTCACCATCAACTGGCAACAGTTCGGAGGCCCTACGGCTATTCGGGAAAGCATGATGAACGGGGAAGTCGATTTCGGTTTCATGGGGATTGCCCCCGTACTGATTGGCATTGACAACGGCATGGAATGGAAATATGCCACCGGCATAAGCTCCAATCAGGTAGCCATTGTAACCGCCAATCCCGATATAAAAACCCTGGCTGACTTTACGAAACAGGACAGAATCGCCATCCTTTCCCCTGGCTGCACCCAGCACGTCCTTCTGTGTATGCTGGCGGACCAGCAGTTGGGGGACCCTATGGCTTTGGACAGCCAGCTTGTATCCATGACCCATCCCGATGCCCTTCAGGCCCTTTTGTCCAACACGGAAATCACGGCCCACGTAGCCACACCCCCTTACATTCAGCAGGAGCTTCAGGCCGGCATGTCCGTCATGGCTACGGGAGAAGAGATTATGGGCAGGCCCTTTACCTTTATCAGCGGCGTGGCTATGACAGAGTTT
>CAYWRB010000309.1:0-4061 GCA_964460025.1 uncultured Hungatella sp. | reverse complement strand
CTTTGGATACGCTTTTGTGCTTCATCTATACTGATTTTACCCTCAATATGTTCCTTGGCAGTATCAAGCAGATAAGCAGAGGTTTTCAAACCATCTACCGCCTGCAGGCCAATTGCAGCCTGCCATGCTTCACTCTTTTCAATTTGACCAGGCTCGCCCTGTCTAATATATTCTTCAAGTTCAGATTGCCAGTTCTTTTCTGCTGACACAACCACACCCCTTTTCCTGCTTAATAAACAATATTTATTCTTTGCCGTCGGAAGACATCATTCAAAAAATCTGGCGTACGTTGACAGCCAATCTTCCTTTGTCATCAGATTCACATGTCCTGTCCGTTTCTCATGCATCAGAGGGACATCTACGTCTTTTGTCGTCCACTGGTACCGGAATCCGCATTTCTCCTGAACCCGCTTTGACTTGACATTCCCGTCATAATATCCGCACCAGACCTTTTCCATCCCACAGTCCTCAAATGCATGCCGAAGCATTTCTTTTACCGCCTCCGGCATGATTCCCTGCCCCCAGAACGGCTTTCCAAGCCAATAGCCCAGCTCACACTCATCCTCTCGGTCCGTCATGTCCGTATGGCCTTTCAGCTTAAGCTCAACAGCGCCGATGGCCTTTCCGTCTTCCTTCAGGCAGATGGCATAAGCCTCCGCCCCGTTTAAAACATTCTGAATAATGGTTCTGCTCTCATCAATACTCCGGTGAGGCGGCCATCCGGCAATGGGCCCTACCTCCGCATCCTTGGCGTACTCATACAAATTTTCTGCGTCACTCTCCTTCCAGTGACGCAGAATCAGTCTTTCTGTCTCAAGTATCATGTTTGTTCTCTCCTCTTCACTCCCCAAACAACGGTGTGGACAGATACCTGTCTCCCGTATCCGGAAGCAGCACTACAATGGTTTTTCCCTCATTCTCAGGCTTCCTGGCCAGTTCTATAGCTCCAAAGGCCGCAGCCCCGGAGGATATGCCTACCAGAATTCCCTCCCTGCGGCCTATAAGCCTTCCGGTCTCATAGGCATCCTCATTGGAAACCGTAATAATCTCATCATAAATTTCCGTATTCAGCACCTCCGGGACAAATCCTGCGCCGATGCCCTGAAGCCCGTGGGAACCGGGAGCGCCGCCGGAAAGCACCGGGGACAGCGATGGTTCCACCGCAACCACCCGAATATGGGGATTCTGTGCTTTCAGATACTCTCCCACACCGGTTATGGTTCCTCCCGTGCCGACTCCTGCCACAAAAATGTCAACCTTGCCGTCCGTATCCTCATAAATTTCCGGTCCCGTATGCTGAAAATGTGCCTTCGGATTGGCCGGATTTACAAATTGCCCTGCAATAAAGCTGCCGGGAATCTCTTTCACCAGCTCCTCCGCCTTTTCAATGGCACCCTTCATCCCCTTGCTTCCCTCTGTCAGCACCAGCTCCGCCCCGTATGCTTTCATAATCTGGCGGCGCTCCACAGACATGGTTTCCGGCATCGTGATAATCAAGCGGTATCCCTTTGCCGCCGCCACGGCTGCCAATCCGATTCCCGTATTCCCGGATGTAGGTTCAATGATAACCGAATCCTTTGTAAGCTTCCCGCTGGCCTCCGCCTCCTCAATCATGGCTTTCCCCACACGGTCCTTTACGGAACCGGCAGGATTAAAATACTCCAGCTTCGCCAGAATCCTGGCCTTCAGCCCAAGGGCTTTCTCAATATGCGTAAGCTCCAATAGGGGAGTTTTGCCAATCAGCTGGTCGGCACTGGTATAAATATTCGACATTTCAAATTCCTCCTTAAAAAAATATGTATCGGCACATACCGCGCCCCGTCACCTGCCATACCGTCGGAACACCTTCCAATTGTGAAGCCTCACCTCACAAGCGTTCCCCTTCAAAATATGTATCGGCACGCGCCGCTTTGCCTTATCTGTTTACTATGCTACATTTTACCTGAAAAACCCTCTGTTGTATACCTTACTGACACAATTTCTCACGGTATCATCCACATTTTTATTCTACGGCAGCAAAACCAAGCTCCAAATCCTCAAGAATATCATCAATATGCTCCGTCCCGATGGAAAGCCGGATGGTATTAGGCCGGATGCCCTGCTCCTCCAGTTCCTGGACAGTCAGCTGGGAATGAGTGGTGGAAGCCGGATGAATCACAAGGCTCTTCACATCCGCCACATTTGCCAGCAGAGAAAATACCTTTAAATGGTCAATAAACTTATGAGCTTCCTCCTGGCCGCCTTTTATCTCGAATGTAAAAATAGATGCCCCGCCGTGAGGGAAATATCTCCGGTACAGTTCATGGTCCGGATGGTCCGGCAGAGAGGGGTGATTCACGCGCGCCACCTTAGGATGGCGGGAAAGGAACTCCACAACCTTTTTCGTATTTTCTGCGTGGCGGTCCAGGCGGAGAGAAAGGGTCTCTACTCCCTGCAAGAGAAGAAATGCATGAAACGGAGAAATAGCCGCTCCCGTATCCCGAAGCAGAATGGCCCGAACGTAAGTTACAAAGGCCGCAGGCCCTGCCGCATCCACAAAAGAAACTCCGTGGTAGCTGGGATTTGGCTTGGCAATGGCACCGTATTTTTCGCTGGCCTTCCAGTCAAATTTACCGGAATCTACGATGATGCCACCTAAAGTCGTGCCATGACCGCCGATAAACTTCGTTGCGGAGTGAACAACAATATCCGCCCCGTGTTCAATAGGCCGAATCAGATAGGGCGTACCGAAGGTATTGTCGATTACCAGAGGCAGGCCGTGGCAGTGGGCGATTTCGGCAATGGCATCTATATCCGGAATATCACTGTTTGGATTCCCCAATGTCTCCAGGTAGATGGCGCGGGTGTCCGGCCGGATGGCTGCCTTTATTTCCTCCAGGTTGTGGGCATCCACAAAGGTAGTGCTGATTCCGTAATGGGGCAGGGTATGCTCCAGAAGATTGTAGCTGCCTCCATATATAGTCTTCTGTGCCACAATATGGCCTCCGTCCTGAGCCAGAGCCTGAATCGTGCATGTAATTGCCGCCGCACCGGATGCCAGGGCCAGGGCTGCCACACCGCCCTCCAGGGCCGCCATCCTTTTCTCCAGAACATCCTGGGTGGAATTGGTTAAACGGCCGTAAATATTACCCGGGTCCGTCAGCCCAAAGCGCGCCGCCGCATGGGCGCAGTTGTGAAATACATAAGAAGTGGTCTGATAAATCGGCACCGCCCTGGAATCCGTGGCCGGGTCCGGCTCTTCCTGTCCTACATGAATCTGAAGCGTTTCAAATCTGTACTTGCTCATAATGTTCTCTCCTCCGCTTTCCGTGATATTTGTATGACTGATACCTTTGATTTAAGAAGAATAAAGTATATGCCTGTAAATACAAAAACCCGGAAGCTTTCTTCCAAGCTCCCGGGCAGCGGCACTGTCACATGGCCTTCTGTCAAATGTTATATCCAGGTATGCACATAAGCATGACGAAATACCTGGCCATAACATATGCCCGGGAGAAAACCATTGAACAACACCACATGATATCATTGATTCCAATCACATTATGACCTGTCATGGCTTTACCTCCCGGACCTTTCGTTTTATGATACATAAGATACGTCAGCACATTCCTTTGATTCTGCTCAAATCTGATGGTGCTATCATACACCTATTTTCCTACTGTGTCAATAGGTTTTTGAACATTGAATCAAATACAGCATCCCCAGTGCCTGTCCATACCCCATAGGTGCCAGCGGTATCTTTTTATAAAAATCCTTATCCGTCCCCAATTGAAGTCTCGGATAACGGCAAGGGGGTTGACTTAAAAACCGCCAACGCCTGCCTGGAATCCCCGGTTGTGGACGGCAAAAAGCATTTCGGCCTGCACAATCTTTCCCGCCGCCTGAAAACCTGTTACGGTGAGCAGGCCGTCATCGCCATAAGCAGTATTCCCTATTTAAAGAACAGCGTGACTGTCAAAATCCCCCCGCTCTGAAACCGTAATGAGTAAAATCATTATTGCTTATTCGCTTGTAAGTGGCGGCTTTTGATACAGTTTGCGTTCAATTTGTCTGCGCTTTTT